>JAGRNM010000001.1 GCA_020440745.1 Deltaproteobacteria bacterium | reverse complement strand
TAATTTTATAATTTTCTAAAACACTTAAAGCCAAAATAAAGAGGCTGCCTACCCAAAGACTCTTTAAACCACTGCAGGGCAAGTCCACATGGGCTAGTTTGTTTTCTACCAAAATAATAGACTCATGGTTAAAGCCATGAATCCCTATGGATTCAAAAAAATAATAAGCTACTTTGGCCGTGATCACTCTTAAGGGAAAACCCAAAAAAGTCTCGATATGAAAACTAAAAGGCAAGACAGCTAAGAATAGTAATAAATAAGGAAGACTGGCTTTCCACCTCTCCTTTTGTAAAAAAAGCCCCGCCAGTCCAAAACTAGCCCAGCCAAAGAAAAAGCAAGACACCAAGTCCATATCCAAGAAGCGCTCGCTTACTAAAAAGCCTAATACCCCCAAGAAAAGTATAAAAAATGGAATCAATCTAAGCTGAAGACAAAAATCAGGTAAGTCTTTAGAAAAAATCTTTTTTAAGAAAACCGCTATTAATAGAATGAATAAAGCCGTATGCCAACGATACTCAGGGGTATAAAAACTAGCACCCAGCCACTGAAAAACTGGAAAAAACAAAAACAGCCATAAACCAAGGATCAGACCATAACTTAACCACTGATAAGCTTGATGCTGCAGACTTTTTGCCATGATTCTCTCTTAGGCATGCCTTAAGAAAGCAAAATGAAAAGACCATGAAATCATCGTGAAAAAGGACAGATTTTAAATTTTTGAGTAAGTTTTAACTACTCTTAAAAAGCCTAGGTCTAAAGAAAGTTTTAATAGCATTGACAAAAATCAGCAAAAAATCCATTAGGTTTAAGCTTTAATTTTTTAAAACTAAGGAAATTAAGTCTATGAACAACCTTGGTCTTTGGTGGGAGGCCTTAAGTGGTATAGAAAAAGTCTACTGGGCTTTAGCCTTACCCTTTACTTTGTTTTTTTTAATTCAACTGGCTATGACTTTTTTAGGGGGACCTGAGACGGATCTAGCTGATGTGGACACAGAAATCGAAGCTGACTTTGGATTAGGCTCTCAGTTTTTTACCATCCGCAATTTAATTAGTTTTTTTACTATTTTTTCTTGGACTGGGCTTGCTTGTCTAGACAACGGTTTTAGTACGGGTTCTACCTTATTTTATTCTAGCTTAGCCGGCTTGGGTATGATGATTTTAATGACCTTACTTTTTTATGGCTTTAGTCGTCTTAAAGAAGAAGGCAATTTTAATATCCAAAATGCCAAAGGTCACATTGGCCACGTTTATTTAAGTATTCCTGCCAAACGCCAAGGAACCGGCAAAGTGCAAATCAAAGTCCAAGGTAGCTTACATGAACTAGAAGCCCTAAGTGATGAAGAAGAGCCCTTGCCTACCCATACGATTGTGGAGGTAGAAGAAGTGCTAGATGGCGACGTCCTTTGTGTCAAAAAAAGTGCCCGATCTAGTTAAGGATCAAGTTAAGCTTTTAATCCATTAGTATTAGGAGAAACCATGTTAGAAAGTATGTTTTCCTTCCCCATCCTGATTGCGGTGGTGGTTCTTTTTATCTTTACTCTAATTTATGCTCTTTTTAAACGCTATCGCCGTTGTCCCTCTGATCGTATTTTAGTGGTTTATGGTAAAGTGGGCAAAGGCTCTGAAGGAGCCGGACGTTCTGCTAAGTGTATTCACGGTGGTGCGGCCTTTATTATTCCTATTATTCAAGACTACCAATACCTAGACTTAACACCGCTTTCTATTGAGGTAAATCTTACCAATGCCTTAAGTAAGCAAAATATCCGTGTCGATGTGCCCAGCCGTTTTACAGTAGGTATCTCCACCGAAGAAGGCGTCATGACCAATGCAGCCGAACGCCTTTTGGGATTGACACAACAAGAAATCCACGACCTAGCTAGAGATATTATCTTTGGTCAGCTTCGCTTGGTAGTAGCCACCATGGATATTGAAGAAATTAATAGTAACCGAGATAAGTTTTTGGCCAACGTGGCTTCTAACGTTGAAGCCGAATTAAAAAAGATTGGTCTCAAACTGATCAACGTCAACGTTACCGATATTAAAGACGAATCTGGCTATATCGAAGCCTTAGGTAAAGAAGCCGCTGCTAAAGCTATTAATGATGCCAGAAAAACCGTAGCCGAAAAAAATCGTGATGGTTCCATCGGTGAGGCCCAAGCAGTACAAGATGAGCGCGTTCAAGTCGCTTCTGCCAATGCCCAGGCCAACATTGGTGAGGCTCAAGCCATGCAAAACGAACGCATCCAAACCGCGGATGCGGAAGCTAAAGCCAAAGTAGGTGAGGCCGAAGCCCATCGTAACGAGCGTATCCAAACTAGTGAAGCCAATGCCCAAGCCGTAGCAGGAGAAAACAAAGCTCGCGTTGATATTGCTCAGTCCGACTCTGATCGTCGTCAAAAAGAAGCAGACGCTTTACGTTCAGCCGTGGCTGCTGAAAAAATCAACCAAGCTAAAGCTTTGGAAGCCTCTTATATTGCAGAAAAAACGGCTGAAGAAGGCCGTGCCTTGCGCGATAAAGCTACTCAAGAAGCCAACATCGTGGTGCCGGCCCAAATCGCAAAAGAAAAAATACAGATCGAAGCGGAAGCCGAAGCAGAACGCATCCGTCGTCACGCCAGAGGTGAGGCAGACGCAGTCTTTTATAAAATGGACGCCGAAGCTAGAGGACTTTTAGAAATCATGACCAAACAGGCAGAAGGATTTAAACGCATTGTTGAATCCGCTGGTAGCAATGCCAAAGACGCTGTCATGTTAATGATTGCCGATAAATTACCAGAGCTAGTTAAAACTCAAGTAGAAGCCATTAAGAATCTTAAAATTGATAAAGTGACTGTCTGGGATTCTATGGGAGGCCGAGAAGGAAACGGAACTCCATCCACGGCTAACTTTATGTCTGGCATGCTTAAGAGTCTACCGCCCATGAATGAACTCTTTAAAATGGCCGGCATGGAATTGCCTGATTATCTAAAAGGTAAAACGATTCTTGAAGAAGAAAATACTACCTCAGAAAACAAAGACAAAGACATTAAAGAATAAACTTAAGACCATAGGCCTTTAATTAATCCATGGACACTACTTCTTGTGTTTCCGAACTTTTTTCTAAAGAAGGATGGTTTGTTTCATAAAAAAATTCTAAGTCATCGTCTTTTACTTCAATCTTAACTATCCCGCCTTTTTCCAGGCGGCCAAATAAGATTTCGTCTGCCAAGACTCTTTTGATTTTTTCCTGAATCAAACGTTTCATAGGCCTAGCACCGTTTTGCTGGTCGTAGCCATGTTGCACTAGATAGCTGTACACCTTTTCATCCAGTTCAATTTCTACCCCTTTTTCTAAAAGTGGTAATTCTAACTCAGCAATAAATTTTTCTGCTACTTTATGAATATGTTCTGGTTCTAAAGGCTTAAATGCCACAACAGAGTCCAGACGATTAAGAAACTCTGGACTAAAACTATCCTTAATCAACTTAGGATCATGGTAAGGTTTGTGATCTCTACCAATACCAATGGACTGACGACTCATCTCTCGACTGCCAGCATTGCTAGTCATGATCAAAATGATATTAGAAAAATCAGCTTTTTTGCCGTTATTGTCCGTCAGCTTACCATAATCCATCACTTGCAAAAGGATATTAAAAAGATCAGGGTGAGCCTTTTCAATTTCGTCTAGGAGTAAAACAGCATGGGGTTTTTTACGGATTTCGTCCGTAAGTAAGCCCCCTTGATCAAAGCCCACATAACCCGGAGGCGCTCCAATTAAACGACTAATAGTATGTTTTTCTGAGTACTCACTCATATCAAAGCGCAAAAATTCGATTCCTAAAATTCTGGCAAGCTCCTTACTTAATTCGGTCTTACCAACTCCTGTAGGACCGGTAAAAAGAAAACTAGCAATGGGTTTTTCTCCATCCCTAAGACCAGAACGACTTAATTTAATTGCTTGGGTGACTTTATCAATAGCTTCTTCTTGACCAAATAAAGTGCGCTGTAATTCGTGCTGAAGATTTTTGAGTTTTTCTTTATCCGAAAGGCTCACCGTTTGAGGAGGAATACGAGCTATTTTAGAAACCAAAGCCTGAATTTCCTCTACACCAATCACTTGTTTCCTTAGGGACTTGTCTTTTAGACGCTCGGCTGATCCCGCCTCATCTAAAACATCAATAGCTTTGTCAGGCAAAAAACGCTCATGAAGGTGTTTGTGACTTAAAGTAGCAGCAGCTTCGATTGCCCCTTGACTATAGGTAATACCGTGGTGAGTCTCTAATTTTTCTTTGAGACCTTCTAATATTTTAATTGTCTCTTCCACACTAGGCTCAGGCACGTCTATTTTTTGAAAACGACGGTGCAAGGCTCGGTCTTTCTCAATGACTTTAAATTCTTCATAGGTAGTAGAACCAATGCATTTTAGCTCTCCCGACTGTAAAGCAGGCTTTAATAAGTTGGAAGCATCCATCGTGCCGCCGGTAGTAGCGCCTGCCCCTACGATAGTGTGAATTTCATCAATAAACAAAATAGCATGGGGAATCTTTTTTAATTCTTGTAAAACAAGTTTAAGTCTTTGCTCAAAATCACCACGAAACTTAGTACCCGCCAAAAGGGATCCCAAATCCAAAGAAAAAATAATTGCGTCCTTTAAAACCTCAGGTACTTTTTTTTCAAAAATTCTTAAAGCTAAACCTTCTGCTAAAGCCGTCTTCCCTACCCCAGGATCACCAACGTAAAGGGGATTATTCTTACGACGTCGGCAAAGCACCTGAATAGTACGCTCAATCTCCTTATCTCGACCAATTAAGGGATCGATCTTACCTTCAAAAGCTTTTTGATTGAGATTGACGGCATAGGCTTCTAAAGGTTTTTCCGATTGGGGAACCTCCCCTGCTTTTGAGTTTAGACCAGAAGCACTATCCGAATAAGTGGAAGGCATTTTACTAACACCGTGGGAAAGATAACTGACCACATCCAAACGACTAACTTCTTGTTTGCTAAGATAATAAACAGCATGAGAGTCTTTTTCGCCAAAAAGAGCTACAAAGACGTTGGCAGGATAAACCGAACGCTTACCACTAGACTGCACATGAAAAATTGCTCTTTGTAAAGTACGCTGTACGGCTAAAGAAGTCTGAATAGAAGTATTTTCTCTTTCATCTAAGGCTTGTAGTTCTTCATTTAAAAACTCGTCTAAGTCTTTTTTTAACTGGTCGATATGACCACCACAAGCTGAAAAGATCTTTTGAATCTCGTCATTTTCTAAGAGCGCGTACAACAAATGCTCTAAGGTTAGATAAGCATGTCGACGGTTCTTTGCTTCTAAGTAAGCTAGATTAAGTGTTTTTTGTAGTTCTTCAGAAAGCATTTTATCCTCTTTCTTAAGCTTCTTCCATAATACACTGCAAGGGATGCTCATGAGTACGGGAAAAACTAATCACCTGATTGACTTTAGTCTCAGCAATCTCAAAGGGATAAAAGCCACAAGCCGCCTGCCCTTTGTGATGTACCTGCAGCATAATTTGTGTCGCTTCTTCAAAAGATTTTTGAAAAAATTTTTGTAAGACTTGGATCACAAATTCCATAGTCGTATAATCGTCATTAAGTAGACTTACCCGGTACAAAGGAGGTTTTTTTAGCTTAGGCTTAACCTGGGTTAGGGTGTCCCCTTCCGGTATCCTACTTGGTGAATCATTGCTCATTTTCCCTCGCTCTTTGTCTCTCTATCTATTATTTAAGCATTTTATGTCCTAAGACAAGATTATTCAAGAATTTGACAAAAACTCAAGGTTTAAGCCAAGACAACCTAGTCTTTGACAAAAGGTAAAATCATGAAAGTTTCAGACACGATGCAACAACTTCTTTGGTACGGGCCCGAAGATCTCCGCTTAGATCAGGTGGCCACACCCAAACCAGGTTTAGGCGAAGTCTTAGTCAAAATCGGAGCAGCTACCACTTGTGGCACAGACTTTAAGACTTTTAAACGGGGACACCCACGTTTGATTAAAAAAATTCCAGCTCCCTTTGGTCACGAAATGTCAGGCACCATTGTCTCCTTAGGCGAAGGCGTCAAAAGCTTTAAACTCCACCAAAGAGTGGTAGTGGGTAACTCAGCGCCTTGCGGAAAATGCTTTTATTGCCAAAAAGACTCACCCTCTTTGTGCGAAGACTTACTTTTCTTAAATGGTGCCTATAGCGAATACCTTTTAGTGCCGGCTCGTATTGTAGAAAAAAACCTCCATCCCATCCCAAAGGACCTAGATTTTGCCACCGCCAGTTTAAGTGAACCTTTAGCTTGTGTCTTAAACGCTATGGAAAAAATTAATCCTAAACCAGGAGAAAAACTTCTCCTCCTAGGCGCTGGCCCCATGGGAGTTTTGTTTGTACAATTAGCCAAACTTTATGGAGTTGAATTAATTGCCTTAGCCCGTGACCCTAAGAAACTAGCCAACCTAAAAGCCCTAGGCGCTCAAGAAGTGATCAGTCTAAGCCAAGACGCCAATCCTTTAGATAAAGCTAGGGCTTTACTAAATCAAGGACGAGGAGCTGATCTAGTCATCGAGGCAGTAGGACTACCTGAAACTTGGGAAATGGCAGTTAACTTAGCCAGACCTGGAGGCAAAGTTTGCTTTTATGGAGGCTGCGCTCAAGGCACTCAAGTACAACTGGATACCTACAGACTTCATTATGAAGAACTCCAACTATTTGGAGTCTTTCACCACACACCCAGACTCTTTAAAAAGGCGGTTCAACTTTTAAGCGAAGGAAAAATTAAAGCAGAAGGATTAGTAGTGGGAAAAATCCCTTTAAGGGACTATGAAAAAGTCTTTGTCAAAGGACTACAAAGTCACCCTCTCAAATACGCCGTCATACCTTAAAACAATTAATCACCCATCATCTCAATTAATTGACGTCTTTTAGACTTAGCATCTTCAAATCCCAAATCAAAAACATCTCGGATATAATTAGGGGCAAAAGTAAGATAGCTTAAAAGATCGCTTCCTGTGCTAGGATCAATGTCTAAGAGCCTAACCATGAGTTTTTCCATAGCACTTAATTTAAATTGAGCTTTTTTAGAACTTCTAAACCACTTCATAAAAATTTGATTAATATACTCACTAGGCTGGATTTCTATAGCCTCCAAAGGCCTTAAGCCCCGCCGGGCAATATCAGTCTCATACTTTTCTTGCTTCATTTTTAAATTTATTTTTTTCAAAAAATCCTTACCATAAATTTTCTCTCCCACTTCAACAACCGTATTGAGCCTTTCCATCTGCTCCATATCAAAGTCCACTCGGTCTAAAAATAAACCATTGAGCAAACGGCCCATTTGTTCTCCAATGGTCGGCATTTTCTTATCCTGACGATTAGGACCCGTATAAGCTTGATGGGGTTTTGGTTTTTTACGCAAACCTACAACAATCAGACGATCAGCACCTAATTGAATAGCCGGACTCATGGGCGTAAACAAACGCAACCCACCATCGGCATAATAATCCTTACCAATCTTATGAGGAGGAAAAATAATGGGAATAGCCGCACTAGCTAAGACTTGGTGCACATTGAGTGGTCCTTCATGATGAACATAAGGGCCCTCATAAGGCAAATCTGGCTTTTTATGAAAAAAAAGTTCGGTCCTAGCATGAGTAATATTAGTAGTACTGACTGCCACTGCGTCTACCGGCCCTTCTAAAACATTCTTGCTTAATTGTTTCCAGGCCAAGACTTTACTTAAAAAACGCTTCAAGGGATCGGTGTTTAAAAAACTCTCAAGGTGAGGCCCTTTTCTTCTAGCTAAATGAAAAGGATTAATAGTGAGAAAATTTCTTAAGATACTACCCAAAGTAGAACCCAAAAAATGAGTCGTAGCCGAAAGATCCCGACTATAAATATTATCTTGTCTAATAGAAAACCAGATACGCTTTAGACTTTCTCCCTGCAATAGAGGGTCTTGGGCAGTCGCCGCTAAACCGGCTGTATTAATAGCCCCAACCGAAGTACCCGTCATAATATTAAAAGCTCGGTTAGCTGCTTTTGGAGGTAAGGCAGTACGAATATAATGAATCACTCCTGCTTCGTAAGCACCTCGAGCACCTCCTGCAGAAAGAACTAAGGCTAATTTGGGAGAACTTTTAAGAGGGGAAGATTTCTTTTTCATTCTATTAACTTTCTACAAAAACACTTAAAGAAAACAGCTTAAGCGTTTGAAAAATTCATCACTCATCGTTAAATGATTTTATAAAAACAGAAGCTATTTTTTCTTAGCTTTAATCTCTCTAAAACTAAGCTTAGCTGCTCTCAAAGTTAAAGCAATCTCGTTTTCTCCATGGGCTAAAGAAGGAAACCAAGCCTCGTAAGGACTGGGTGGTAGATAAATCCCTTTTTTAAGCATGGCATGAAAAAAGAGTTTAAAAAGCTCTACCTGACTGGACTGAGCTTCTTTTAAATTTTTTACTACTTGCTCACTAAAATAAAGAGCCAACATCCCCGGAACCCAGGGCACTTGCACGGACACATTAGCTTCTTCGGCCAAACGCTTCAAGCCCAAGGCAAGGCGCTTAGTCTTTTGGGCTAAGCTAGGGTAACTGCTTGTCTTTAAAAGCTTTAAAGTTGCCAAACCCGCTGCCATAGCAACAGGATTACCCGATAGAGTCCCCGCTTGATAGACGCCTCCTTCTGGGCTTAAGGCTTTTTTATACTTAGTCTTTCCACCATAAGCCCCCACGGGCAAACCTCCACCCAAAATTTTACCTAAAGTAATTAAATCAGGTTTAAGACCTAAATAAGTTTGCGCTCCACCCCATCCGACACGAAAACCTGTCATCACTTCATCAAAAACCAATAAGGCACCCACTTGATGAGCAAGCTTTTTAAGACCCTCTAAAAAACCTTTTTCCGGCAAGACCAAACCCATATTGCCAGCGATGGGCTCCACCACAATAGCAGCTAGATCCTTGCCATATTTTTTAACCAAGTGACTCACTCTATCTAAGTCATTGTAAGGTGCCACCAAAGTATGGGTCACCATCTCCTTAGGCACGCCCAAACTATTGGGCTGACCAAAGGTTAAAGCCCCACTGCCAGCTTCTACCAAAAGATAATCAGCATGACCGTGATAACAACCAGAAAATTTAATAATTTTGTTTTTACCAGTGACTCCCCTTGCTAAACGTAGTGCCCCCATCAAAGCTTCTGTTCCGCTATTAACCATGCGTACCCAGTCCATTTCTACACGCTTAGTCACCTCTTGAGCTAATTTAATCTCCAACTCACAGGGCGCTCCAAAGCTTAGACCTTTAGCAGCTGTCTCTTGGACCGCCGCAATCACTTTAGGATGGGCGTGTCCCAAAATCATCGGTCCCCAAGAGCCCACATAATCCACATAGTCATTACCATCACAATCTTTGAGATAAGCCCCTTTTGCTTGTACAAAAAATAGAGGTGATCCACCCACGGACTTAAAAGCCCGTACAGGAGAATTAACACCCCCGGGCATGAGGGCCTGAGCTTTCTTAAAAAGATTTTTAGAACGTTGAAAAGACATGAGTAGGGGGAAAACGCCATAAAGCGAAACTTTTGTCAAATAAGCTTCTTAGCTAGACCAAAAAGCCAAAATAATCACTAAAGACTAGACACTCCATGTAAAAAACTAATATGTAGAATAAGCTGTTGACCCTATTTTAGACCATAAGGAGGATCCGTGCTTCACCCTTGGACAAAATTTAAAAAAAGCCTTTTTGTCTTAAGTTGCTTGACCCTGATGAGTTGCGGAGGCACCCAAGTAGACTTGATTGCCGTGCAAGTAACTCCTCTTTGTGTCTCTTTGTCTTTAGGAGCAAGCCAACAATTTGAGGCCACGGTTTTTGTTAACAACGTCTCACAATCCGATAGCAACACTTTGGTGACTTGGAGCGTTCCTAGCAATGCCTATGGCACTATCAGCAATGTAGAAGGCTCAGAGGGCTCTTATACAGCTCCTAACGAACTTCCTCCCGATGGTAATTCTATTATCATCACCGCCACTAGCAAAAGCGATAGTCAAAAAATTGGACAAGCTACCGTCCTCATCGAGGAAGCCTGTCCTGTAACAGAATAAGATGCAAGAAACCTGGGCCATCACCCTAGCATTGCCCCATGAAGCCAAGGCCATTGTTCCCAAAGGGATGGCTTACACTCAGACTCTCTACCAAGGTTTTCGCATCTTAGAATTTGAAGCCCAAGATAAAAAAATTCTCCTGCTACAAACAGGAGTTGGACTCAAACGAGCCCGCCAGGCTACGCGTTTTCTCTTAGAAAATTTCAAGCTAAGTCGTCTTATTAGCACTGGCTACTGCGGTGCCCTCCATTCTCAATTAAAAACCGGCGATTTGGTCCTAGCCTCTACTGTGGTTGCCAATACAGCTAGCGCCCTACCCTTAAGCACCGATCCAGCCTGGACTGAAGAATCTCTTAAGCTCTTAAGCCAAAATCAAAGCTGGAAAGTCCATCGGGGCAATCTTTTAAGTAGTCTGCATCCCCTGTTAAATCCCATTGAAAAACAAGCACTTGCCATTAAATACGACGGCATTGCAGTGGACATGGAAAGTCACGGCGTACTTCAAGCAGCCCAAAAACTAGAAATACCCAAACTGGTTTTACGCTTTGTCATTGATGAGCTCAAAGACAACCTAGAAGAAGTAGAAAGTCTCCTAGAACCCCATAGCCAGTCTCAAGCAGGTCGGCTTTTAAGCGAAAGTATTAAAAGACCTAAATTATTAACCCGTTTACCCTTCTTAGCCATCAAAGCCCACCAGGCACGGGAGAACTTAAAAAAATCTTTTCAGCTCCTCTTAAAAAACTCCACTCCCCAAGCCTAAGAACAATCTTTTAAAGCCAATTAAAAATCAAAAAGCTTCATTAATTTTAAAATCAACAAGCCCTTTTTTTCACTTTCAAACTTTTACAGACTTTAAAAAGATAAAAAATTAATAATTTTTTTAAAAAAATAATTCTTTTAAAACCCGCGCCAAATAAGGCAATTGTTAGATCTGTACGTTTTTATGCTAGCGTTTTTATTAAACTTATTTAAAAAAAAATTTGACAGTTCTTAGTTTTAACTCTTAAAATTTTTTTTAGTTGATAACGAAAAAACGCTAGGGTTCTTAAAAACCTAAAACTTCGTTAAAAGCTAAAATTGACAATCCATTAGACAAAGGCAAACCCGAGGTAACTCGGGGACGCAAAGCTACTGGTCCTAGCTTTTGTTAGAGAGAAATCAAAAAACAAAGACTAGGATAGCAGGGTTACCTAAGATGGAAGTCGAAGTCTTAAAAAACCTCCGACTTGGAATCTAAAAAATTCCCTCTCCCTTAGAGAGTCCTCTTCTTAAGTAAAAGCTAAGCGTCATTGTTGTTGTCTTTTTCAAAACCCAATTGGAAAGGAAACGGCTATGACTAAACTAAACGCAATCAAAAACCTCTTTAAAAAATCCGACAGCATTGAGTTCTTCAAGAACCAAAATGACTTAGATGGTTATATGCAAGAACTTCGCTGGGCTTAATGGCCAAGCGCTGCTCTTGAAGTGTTCTTAGAAGAGAACAATCATGACCAGCAAAAAGGGCCTAGCCTTTAACTCCTTAGGATCCAGCTCTAACCTCCCACTTAGAACCGCTAACAGAGCTTAAGACCCTAAGAGGAAAAACAAGGCTCAAAAAAATAGAGGCTGGTTCATGAAAAAAAAATACAAAGGTTCTCCGTAAGGACAAAACGGTTTCTTTGAAAATTAAAATGAAAGTCCAGTCTAGCAACTGAGAATGAGTGAAAAAATTAAAGACTAGATGACATTTTTTTAAAAAAAGAAATCGTAAAAACCAATACTTCTTAACAACCCCAAGAAGTATTGGAACCAAACCCAGAAAATGCTCGATGAAAGCTTCTAAGTAATAACTAAAAAGAGCAGAATCTAAGGGAAGCCATCCGAGCAAAAGCTTGGATGGCTTTTTTATTGCAAGTATTTATCTCTTAAAATGAAATCAAGTGAAATAAGACGATCTTTGTAAGTTCATCTATTAACCTAGACAAAGGCAAACCCGAGGCAACTCGGGGACGCAAAGCTACTGGTCCTAGTTTTTGTTAAAGAGAAATCAAAAAACAAAGACTAGGATAGCAGGGTTACCTAAAGGAAAAATTATTTTTCTAACCCCAGTCATGCGTCATTGTTGTTTGTCTTTTCAAAACCACATTGGAAAGGAAACGGCTATGATACAAAAATATAAAACACTCCATCGTTCCTTAACCTTAATCTTCCTGCTTGCCTTAAGCATCCCGTTTAGTCTCCGAGCAGAAAGCATTGACGCAGGAAAAACCACCGAGCAAATTTCTCTTTCTGGCGACAGTGAAGGAATAGACTCTGGAGGGACTACAGGAAGTGAGACCTTAGTCCTAGGGGGAGATGGTGTGGAAGTAATCGCTTCCGATATGGAAGTCGGTAATCTTAGTATCCTAAATGAAGTCACAGGAACTAACTCTAACTTCGTTTCTTTAGTAGCTGAACAAGCGACTATCACGGGAAGCGCTGACTTAAGTAAATTAAAACGAGGTGAACTAGTTGAACCTTATAAAAACGTCACCAGCTATAGTGATGCTAATATCACCGAACTAGGACACGTGATCATGAGAGCGAGTGTCAGCCCAGGAGCCACAGCTACTTTCCGTTTACCTAGTAATGTTGAAGACGGAACCATCGTCACCCTCACCTGTTGGGCACCTGATATTATTGTCCAATATTACACCAACTATCCAAACTGTAGCGTTGCCCCAGCAACTAGCTTTGGATACAACCTTGACACACTCGTTAATAAATATGGAAGCCAAGTAAGTAGCACCATGGTCTACTTTGGTCGTACCACTGAGTTTAAAAGAATGTTAGGCAAGTGGTTCCAAATTAGATAAAAATAAAACCAATAAAAAATGAAAAAACCCGAAAGTTTAAAAAAGCTTTCGGGTTTTTTTTAATGCAATAAGTCACAAGAAATAGATGCAATGCATCAAAAAATAATGAATTTTTTTTAAACAAAATATAAAAAAAACTAGACAGCGCTTTTTAAAATCCCTTACAAGATCTCTTAAACAAGAGACACACTCTCTTAAAAATAATCCATTAAGACAAAGGCAAACCCGAGGTAACTCGGGGACGCAAAGCTACTGCTCCCTTTTTAAGTTTTTACTTTTATTAAATCTTAAAAGAGGGAGAGCAGGGTTACCAACAATGGAAACAAGAGGCACTCCAATCATTCTACTGCAAAGAGCTTACAATCAAGTAAGCTTGGGTCTTTCCTCTGCCCCCATTCAACACTCATACCCTAACCTAGCGATGCGTCATTGTTGTTGTTCTTTCAAGTAAATCAGAAAGGAAACGGCTATGACACATAAAAAAACTAAACTCCTCTTCCAAACTCTCCTATTAAGCACCCTATTTTGCTTAGTCGGTTTAAGCTCTGCTCAGGCTAGCTTTACTATTAATCTAGACCAAAGTTTTCCTGCCAATGTTTTGGTAGGTAACGACGTCTTAACCGAAGGTAATGTGGTGGCCGATGGAGATTTAAACGCCTACAACGTCCATGCAGACAGAAGGTTAACCGTCCAAAGAGATGCTATAATTCATGGTGGAGCTACCATAGAACAAGACTTAAACGTAACAGGTACTGCTAACCTAGATGAAGTAGCCTCTAGAACCATTTATACAGAAAATTTTTCTACTGATACTATTAATACCACTGGAGATGTGACTGTAGATGGTCATGTAAGCAGTAATAGTCTAAGTGCTAATACGATTCAGACTAATACAAATACAACTGATTTGATTACTGTTAATCGTATAAGACAGCCAGTTGCAACAACCGTCACTAGCAACAGTAATATTCTTGCTCCCATTATTCCCCAATCAGAAGGTTTAGTGGTTATTCAAAATACTTCTAATTCTAATCTAGTTTCTTCCTTTCAATTACCTGGGTCTGCAGAAAGACAAGTCAATGATACTTTAAAGCTACTTTGCACCGCTGGTCTGTCTGCTAACGTTAGTTTTGCGTATACCAGCCAATGTCGCGTCATCGGTTCTTTATATGAAGATTTTGTTACCGATCAAGGACTACAAAATTATATTACTGTTCCTTTTGGAACTACTTTAGAGTTTTTAGCCTTAGACGCCTACAATGCAGGCATGGCTATTTCTCCAGGGACTTCTACCGTGTGGGTTTTAGTCAAACAATAATAAATAGAAGTCAGTTTTTTAAAATAGAATCTTTGTAAAATAAAAATCCCGAAACCTGTTTACAAGGTTTCGGGATTTTTTTAATCTACCAAACAAAAACTAAAAAAACGGAGAGGGTGGGATTCGAACCCACGGTACCTTGCGGCACGCTGGTTTTCAAGACCAGTGCCTTCAACCACTCGGCCACCTCTCCAAATTTTTCCCTCTTAGGAAAAAATTCTACGATAGCTTATACACGAAACCTTTGTTCTAACTAAAAAAGGAGCCAATTTTCGTCTATCGTATATCAAGTCTATTTTGAAAGGGTTGTTTTTAAGATTTAGTAATCTTATCAAAACCCGTGAAGGAACGTAAAGCTTCCGGAATCATAATACTGCCATCGGCTTGTTGGTAATTTTCTAAAATCGCTAAAAGCGTCCTACCCACAGCTAAGCCACTGCCATTTAAAGTATGAACTAAACGGTTTTTACCTTGGTTATCCTTAAAACGTATTTTAGCTCTCCTAGCCTGAAAGTCTTCAAAATTAGAACAACTAGAAATTTCTCGATAGCAATTTTGGCCAGGCAACCAAACTTCTAAGTCATAAGTCTTGGCTGCACTAAAACCTAAATCTCCAGTACATAGGGCCATCACCCGATAAGGCAAACCTAGTTTTTGTAAAATACTCTCAGCATCCGCGGTTAGACTTTCTAGCTCTTGATAAGAATTATCTGGATGAGCAAACTTAACCAATTCTACTTTATTAAACTGATGCTGACGGATCAAGCCACGGACATCTTTGCCATGACTGCCAGCTTCGGACCTAAAACACGGAGTATAAGCTGTTAATTTAATCGGTAGATCTGCTTCTTTTAAAATCTCATCCTGATAAATATTAGTCACTGGTACTTCGGCTGTGGGAATCAAATAATGATCAGTCTGAGTTTTAAAAAGATCCGCTTCAAATTTAGGCAACTGCCCTGTCCCTTCTAAAGCTTTTGCGTGGACTAGAAAAGGTGGCAAGACTTCCTCATAGCCATTTTCCTGTCCTTGAACTTCCAACATAAAATTAATTAAGGCTCGTTCTAGCCTAGCACCCAAACCACGATAGAGTGTGAAACGAGCCCCAGATAATTTAGCGCCTCGTTCAAAGTCTAAAATACCTAAGTCCTCTCCCAAGTCCCAATGAGCCTTGGCTTTAAAGCTAAAAGAAGACTTACTTCCCCACTCTCGGATCAATTGATTGGCGCTTTCTTCTTCACCAACAGGTACCGAAGGATGGGGCACATTGGGAATCTGCATTAATAAATGATGTAGTTGTAAATGAACCTCTTCTGACTCTGGTTGGATTTCTTTAAGTCGCTCTGCTAAGGATTTCATTTGTTCCAAGATATTGGAAGCGTCCTGGCCTGCTTTCTTTAATTTTTGAATTTCTTTAGAAGCCTCGTTTTGTTTTTGACGCAGATGATCGTGCTCTTGTTGAAGGGCGATTTTCTTTTTTTGTAGTTTTTCTACTTGGCTTAAATCTAAGAGATCTCCACGGCGAGTTTGAAGACGGGATTTAATGTCTTCTAAATTTTCTAGTAAATTTTTAAGGTCTAACATCTAAGCAACCTCATGATTACCACTATAAAAAAGCCTCCTACACTCTTATGTCAAGCGAGGAGGCTTTTCTCCTTATCTCTTTAACACAGATAAAGGAATTAACTATTAGGCTTATCTTGCCTGGCTTGTTTTTTTAACTCAGAATCAATGACTTTTTTAAAGGAACTAAGGGGTTGAGCACCAGAGAGTTTAAGTCCATTGATAAAAAAAGCTGGAGTGCCTGTAACTCCTGCTTGTGAGCCGTCTCTCATGTCCTTACGTACCTCTCCAGCATAAGTATTTTTATCTAAACATTGGCCAAATTTATCAGCATCCAAACCAACTTGTTTGGCATACTCCTTTAACTTGTTGGGTTGTAAGGCCTTTTGATTTTTCCAGAGCAGTTCGCTGTACTCCCAATACTTACCTTGATCTCCCGCACAGGAAGCAGCCTCGGCAGCCTTAGGAGCATCTTTGTGAAAACTTAAAGGAAAGTCTCTTAAGACGTAGTGTATTTTATCACCATACTCTTTTCTTACCTGAGCCAAAGTTGGTCTGACCTTAGCGCAATAGGGACATTGATAATCGGTAAATTCAATAATAGTCACAGGAGCGTCCTTAGAACCTCGAGAAGGATCATCGTCAACGCTTACTTGGACTCGTTCAGGCTCTAGGTAGACTTCTATTTCCGCGTTTTCATTAAGGCGCTCCATTAAGTTACTCTGGAATATACGCACTTGGTTACTTTTTAGCTGATTTTTAATATCCCCAGCCACTTGACTATAGGGTCTGCCTTGAAAACGTGGTTTATTTTTTTCATAGAAGGCTTGAGCTTCTTCATCACCAACGTCCGCTACTTTTCCTTCTATTTCTTCTCTAAGATATTGATTGGGATTTTTACCCGCTTCTTTGGCAGCAGCTTCGATCAATTTGCGATCAATCATGTTGTCAATGGCACTAAGCTTTAGTTTTAAAATATCTTCTTCTAGCTTTTTGCGCATATTAGCAAAGTTGGGTTCTAGTTCTTCAACCACTTCTGCATCAGTGATTTCAACTCCATTCACCTTGGCTAAAACTTTGTTGGGATCTCCAGGACCAAATAAAGAATCTCCTGTTTGGTTTTGTGTCGAATCCTTCTCTTCTACAGGAGCTGTCTTCTCCACAGGTGCAGCTTGGGGGGCAGGAGCTTCTTTTGCTTGAGCAGGTGCCTCTGTAGGCTGAGCAGCAGGTTTAACGGCTTCCTTTTCCTGGGAAGGAGCGGAGTTAGATTCTTGCGGCTGACAAGCAACCAATAACACGGCCAATACAAGGACTAATTTTCTCATGATTTCCTCTTTAGTTTTATTTTAGATTTTTATTTTAACTATTTAATACCAAAGTCTTTATTATTCTTTAGCTTTTTGTCTCTTAACTCTTTTATCTAAGAAAAGAAGCAAATGCATGAATAATCTTACGACTAAAGTCTTTGGAATAGTCCAGTTTTTTGTCAATCCCTGACAAAAGTGCTTGAGCAGCTTCTTCTCCCCCAAAATCCTGAGGGAATTTCTGCACCCAAGTCTTTAACAAAGCTTCTGTCACTTCCGGGTGAAAGTTAAAAAGGTAACAATTACCATGAATACCCGAAGAAAAATAGCGACAATCGGGATGGTAGACATACCAATACCCCTTGGGGGGGAAACCATGAAAGGTGTCTAAATAGGAAAAAGCAGGTATTCTCTTTTCTTCTACTTTGGAATAAATCACACTGTTGCGAGAATAATCAGAGTAGATCTCCCCTTGAGTCCAACCAGTCACCGCCTTAGGAGCTTTTTCTACCCAAGCGCCTTGAGCAGCGGCCAAAAGACAGGCTCCTTGACTAACGGCAATCATGGGTTGGTGTGCTTCTAGAGCAACTCTTAAAAAACTAATTTGTTCTAAAAGCTTAGGATTTTTCTCCACCTGATCGACTCTAAAGCTTAGAGGTCCCCCCAAAATAATCAGACCCTTAACGCCTGATAAAAGTTCTGGTTGGGGAGCGCCCGATTCAAAAACTTTGTGATAGTCAAAGTCTATTTCTCGACTCTTTAGTTCTTCGGCAAAGCTACCAGCGTCAAAATCGGGATGGTTTTGTAAGATCAATACCTTGGCCATAGGAAATTCCGTGGTTTAAGCTTAAAATTGGGTTTTAACCCCTAATCCGGAGAGGGACTGACAGGCAAGTACAAGTTTTCTATTGGCGATCTTGACTCTAAGGCCTTATAAAGTAAGAGGGCTTGCGGAATCTTTTAACTAAAAAAGAAGATACTCTATCTATTAAGTAAAAACTCTAAGGACCGGTTTAGAGAAGGATTAATTTTATAAGGAGAAAGCCCATGCAAAATTTAAGTATTCTAAGCTTAAGTACTAAAAAATACGTCCTAACTTGGGGGATTGCTGCCCTTATTTTAGGGTTCACCCTGCCACTTCAGGCCCGTAATTTAGAAAAACCCAATCCACTACAAGAGTCTGTCCTAGGTTATCAGGCTGTAACCCAACCCAGAAGAGGCAATGTTGATGAGTATAAAATGTTGGGCAGTCTTTTAGAAATCCGTAAAGCAACACCAGAAGAAATAACGGCCTACGAAGAAGGCCGCTTTGGTAAGGATCCCCAAAAATTAAAAGAAAAAAAGAAGCTTCTTTTTAAAGATCGCCGACCTAATTATTACACCGTCAAGATCTTGCCTATAAAAGTAGAGGAAAATCGCCAAAGAGCTGTTCGTGAAGAACACTTAGAAAAAGGCTTTGAAATAACCCTTGATATCCCCAAGGAACGTCTAAAAGCTCTCAAACCTGGAGCCGCTGTAGAGCTTGATCACTATTATGTTCAAAAAAAGATTGGCGGAGAAGGTGGAGCCACGATGATTGGATGGGCTTTGGTAGAAGGTATCCAAGGCTTACCGGTGGGGCTTAATGCCTTTTTGGAGCAAGCCGGTTTTTTTGATATTCAATATAAAAACGCCTTAAAGGCTTTAGATCTTTATCCTGGAGAATTTAAAAATCCAGAAGCAGCCCGAGGATTACTTGATTACTTAGCCAGTTCTTCTAAGGATCATGAACTTAAAGAGTTAGCTTCCTTGGCCTTACAAAAATATTTTCAACAAGAGGCAACAGGTCAGTGTCACTTAGAAGCTGACAAAAAAGTCTATACTTGCGCTCCTTAAAAGCAGCTTTCATGGAAAGAAAGTGGCTCAATCATCAAGGCACAAAAATTTAAGGTACAAAAAAGAAAAGGACTTTAATCCTCCTGGGGAAGTTCTCTGGCGCTCTCGCTAAACATGCTGACTTTCCAGGCGCCTTCCCAGGGACGGACTTTAACTAGGACTTGAAGAGTTTCCTTAGAACTTTCAATCAGGTATTCGTAACGGGCTTCTTCTTGATTCTCTTCTTGGCTTAATAACTTAAAGTTCACCGAAGGCTTATCAGCACTCGACCTAGGAGCCAGACCTTGCATTAATTGCTCTTGTTGTTGGATCTTGTCCGAGGCCAAAGCAACCGTAAAGCCTTTGGCCTTAGGCAAATCAATGTCCACATAATAACTCTGCACAAAGGATTGGGCGACTTTTTGGCTTTCTTGAGCCGGACTACAAGCTACGGTGGCATAAAGACTTACGGGAATGATTAAAGATTTTAGAAATTCACGACGACTTGAGGACATGGTTTAAACTCCATTGATCTTTTTTATCAAAAGAAGCTAGAAGGCCGCTTCCATGGATTCCGCTAACATAGAAAGTTTGCCTTGGCTACTTTTAGCTCCTTTTTTTAGTTTATTAATAGCCATTGGTATTTTTCCCTTACTCTTGCATAAGCTTTGGGAGAAAAATCTCTTTCGCCTAGCTTTAAGCTTGGGCTTAAGCCTACCGGTAGTGGCATTTTTCTTAAAACAAGGGCAATGGGAACCCTTAGGCCATAGTCTACACGAATACCTATCCTTTATTCTTTTAATCGGTAGTCTTTATGTGGTGAGCGGAGGACTATATATAGAAGGCTCCCTAGGAGGAAGCGCCTTTAAGAATACCGGTCTTTTGGCGCTGGGCGGCCTCTTAGCCAACCTTATTGGCACTACAGGCGCCAGCATGTTACTGATTAGACCTTTTTTAAGAGCCAATTTAGAAAAACCAGAGCACTTCCATCGCCCTTTATTTTTTATTCTCGTTGTTAGCAATACAGGTGGGCTTTTGACTCCTTTAGGAGACCCACCTCTTTTCTTAGGCTATTTAAAAGGAGTTCCTTTTGCCTGGACGCTCCATCTTTTTCCTGTGTGGGCTTCTGTCCTTTTACCCTTGTTAGTTATTTTTTATTTTTGGGAAAAATACTTAGAAAGTCGCTCTCCCCTTCCCCAAGTCATCCCCCTAGAAAATCAAAGAGCCTTTGGATTAGAGGGAAAAATTAATCTTCTCTACTTTGCTTTAATCTTAGGCAGTTTGTTTTTGGATAGCCCCTTAAGAGAGCTGGGGCTGGCGCTTAGCTTAGGACTTTCACTCATGACCACTTCTAGAAAGGTCAGAGAAAAAAATCATTTTAGTTTTGAACCCCTTTGGGAAGTAGCCATTTTATTTTTTGGAATTTTCCTGACCATGACCCCAGCCATGCTCAAACTCAAAGCCATCGGACCCAGCCTGGCCATTGACTCGCCTAAGCCCTTTTTCTGGCTTACCGGGACCTTATCTGCCTTTTTAGACAATGCCCCCACTTATCTTACTTTCTTTTCTTTGGCCCAAGGCTTACCTAGTCAAGGGAACTTAGTGGCCAGCGTCCAAGAAAATCTATTAATGGCTATCTCCTCCGGGGCCGTACTTTTTGGAGCCCTATCTTATATTGGTAATGGTCCTAACTTTATGGTAAAAGCCATTGCCGATGCTCAAGGTTTTAAGACCTTAGGTTTTTTTAGTTATTTAATTTATGCGGCCTTGATCTTATTGCCCCTTTATGCGATGGTCTCATGGATTTATTGGTAAGGAGTCCCCCATGTCTATTTTAACTAGTTTTAAAAATACTTTTGCCTCTGCTTCAGAAAAATTCGAAGCAACAAAAGACTTAGCAATCGCCGGTTTGGCTATTCAAGATATGGGTTTCCGCGGTAAACCCCTCACACAAGTCTACAAAGATGAATTTATCGGCCTTATGACTAAAGGGGTCAGCGAT
This sequence comes from Deltaproteobacteria bacterium, assembly GCA_020440745.1. Taxonomy (GTDB): domain Bacteria; phylum UBA10199; class UBA10199; order DSSB01; family DSSB01; genus JAGRNM01. The sequence goes on along the minus strand of JAGRNM010000001.1, from coordinate 8,093 downwards.
CCTGGCAAGCTTAGTAGAAGGGCTGAACAAGCAGTGAAACTGGCTGAAAAATTCTATGGTGAAGGTCAGGCAAAAAGGGAAAAAACCAAAATAATCAGCGGATACGCTGCCCCAGCTTTAAGCATTGCAGGAAGTATGGCAGGAGGTCTTATTTCTGCTTCCGAACAAGCGATTCTATCCGGGATAAAATATTACCAAAGTCGCTCTTGATAAGAATAATATTTTAGTAATATTTTAAAACTCTCTAAATCACGCGCTCATACTCTTCTAAAGACTTGTCCCAAACTTTGACGCCACAAAAACGGTCGCCTTCTGGACAAATCGGACGGATGCCTGCCCTTTTTCTTAAATAACAAGGAGCCAAGATATGCTCAACTAGTTGGGGATGGACCGCTTTGACTTCTTCTAACTCATCCACCGTGGCGTAAAAGATTTCTTCTTGAGCCGTGTAGCAAGCGCGGGAATGCCATTTGTGGTGAAGATTTAAAAGGTCACCTGATTCTTCAAATCTAATGGGAAAAGCATTGGGTAACAAATAAAGAGCAAATTGAGTTTCGACTCCCATTTCTAAGAGTTGATTAATAGTCTCAAAAGTTTCTTTCATCGAAGCCTTAAAAATTTCTTCGGCCTCAGGTACTTCTTCAATTAATTTAGGCACGATATAATCGGCCTGCCCGCTATATTGGGCGCTTAAAACCGGACGGGAAGCAGGAGTCATCCGATGACGTTGGTCTTGGCTGTCAGCAGTATGACTGATTTTTTTTCTAAAAGTATAATGGGGATGCATTAAAGTGCGCCCCCACTTAGAAAGAGTATTTAAATTTAAAGTATCACCCAGCTGGGAATTTTGCTGAGGGTCTAAAACTTTAGCAATCGCCGCTTCGTCACTTATTTCTGAAGCACTTAAACCCAAAACCGAACGCACGGCTGAAGCTAAGGTTTGAGGAGCATTAATCTTATAATCAATCAAACGAGCTCGGCGTCCTTTTAGAGATTCATCAAATTCTTTTAGACTTTCTTTCTTAGCCAAAAAATTAGGTCTTTGACTTTGTAAAAAAGCATATTCAGGACTTGCCTCTAAGGGATAAGGATCGGTCAGTTCTTGTCTAAACTCAGGGTCTATTTCACAAACTAAATCCACCATTTGACTCACTACCAAACGTTGTTCCCACGGAGTGTCAAAATAATCCATCAAACGAAAATAACGCATCAAAGTTAAAGCCTAAATAGTGTGATACAGATAAGCATGGGTGGCTACCGGCAAAACATAACGAGAAACCTCAAAACATTTTTTGCGAATCACTTTAGCATAGGTGTCTAAATGCTTTGACCTGATAGGAAAGACTTTTAAATACTCAGCTTGAGCGTGGGGATAGAGGACTTGATTGAGTGTCTCATAGGTTTCCATCTGGCGATGGATACAAGCCTCATAGATAGTCTTGGCTTTTTCTTTTAAGGGAGGAACCGTGTAGTTGCCCGCCTGAACTTTAACATAACGCTGGGAGACTTGCTCGCTATTATAAAAAGGATGGGAGTGTAAAAAGGACCATAAAAAATTACGACTTACCTTATCCAAAGAAAAAACAAAGTGAGCATGTTGCCTAGTAGTTAAATGGCCGGCCTGTCTAGTAGAGTGGCTAATCTTATCCCTAAGCACCCTAGCTGTTTCTGTGGATCTAACTTGAGGAACTCTGATAATCCCCTTAGCCGAATAACAAGTACGAGCTGTAGCAACGGCTAAATCATAGGGATCCTGAATAATAGCCTCTAAGTTGACGATGGGTTGGGACATGATTCGCCTAAAATTAGAAATTAAAAAAACACTGAAGCTTTAGAGTCTGATTCTATAAAAGTTAATCAATAAACTTTTATTTTTTTCCCAAAATCGATTTAAGAGCTTCTTTTAATTGGGGATACTTAAATTCAAAATCCACCGCTTTTAATTTTTCTGGCCGGGCCCTAGTACTTGCCAAAAGCAAGTCATCAGCCATTTCTCCAAAAATCATCCTAGCCACAGAAGCAGGCATAGGAAAAATCGTGGGCCTTAAAAGAACTCTCCCCAAAGTCTTGGTAAAGACCTTATTAGTCACCGGATGGGGACTGACCGCATTGACTGGGCCTTCTAGCTTCTTCTCTTCTAAAGCAAACAGAAGGATACGAATCAAATCCTCTAAGGCAATCCAACTCATAAACTGCCTACCGTTGCCCATCACACCACCAAGTCCCAGACAAAAAGGTGTGAGCATTTTTTTTAAAGCTCCTCCTTCTTTGCTTAAGACAATACCAATCCTTAAATTAATAGTACGAATCTTGGCTTGCTTGGCTTCTTGAGTGGCGTCTTCCCAAGCTTGGCAGACTTCTGGTAAAAATCCAAGGCCAGCTTCTGAAGTTTCGGTCATCCACTCTTCTCCTCGTTCTCCATAATAACCTAAAGCAGAAGCATTAATAAAAACCTGAGGCCGTAGCTTTAAATGAGCCAGTGCCTTGGACAAAATCTTAGTGCCTTCTACTCGACTATCCCGAATCTCTTTTTTCTTAGCCTCGGTCCAACGACCAGAAGCAATATTTTCTCCCGCCAAATTAATGACAGCCTCTGGAGCAAAAGCCTCCAAAGCCTCTTTATCAATAGAACCCCGAGAGGGCTCCCAATAAATCTCGCCAACCGCCCGATCCGCTGCATGACGGACCAAACGAGCAATCTCATGACCGGAAGCCTTTAATTGAGAAACTAAATGAGATCCCACTAAGCCACTAGAACCACTCACTAAAATCTTCATGTCCACCTCAAAATTAAAAACAATAAAAAATCAAATAAGGACCTGTAATTATGGTCTTAAATAAGCTCAAGATGTTTAAACAAGCCCGACTCGGGCTCTTCCTGTAGACATTTTTTTTAAGCGAGACAATAAAAAAAGCCCTCCATCCTTGAGGAACAGAGAGCTTTTGAGGGAAACCTGATACTTTTAGGCTTTATTAAAAAAAAAGCGACCGTAAATAAGGTCGCTTAAGGAGTGCCCAAAGGGAATATGATAAAAGAGGAGTTATCGTAAAATCCTTGGCAGCCCATTTCTGCGGGCTGCCCAAATGCCCGCATTTTCTTTACCCAGTTGAGTGCTTACCCAGCTACCTAGTGACTTACCCAGTAAACTTACCTACTTCTCCTACCCATTTTACTTACCCGCTTGCTTACCCGGTTACCTAGTTTTCCTACCCATTTTACTTACCCGCTTGCTTACCCGGTTACCTAGTTTTCCTACCCAGTGACTTACCCGTTTGCTTACCCGCGCTTACCTGACCTTGGATTTTTTTGAGAAAAGCTAAGCTTGCTTAACTTTCTCTTGCGGTCCCTTAGTGAAAAGGCCCTGATTGCCTTGTTTGAGTTTTAAGTTTTGAAAGAGCCTTTTTTTTCTATCCTACCCGTGATCTGTCTTTTATTCAGTGCACCAAGCGTGCCAAAAGTCATTTTTTTTGACGAATTTAAAAATTAATTAATAATTTTAATAAGTTATAGAAAACAAAGTATTAAACTTTAAAAACTAAGCCTGTCAAAGGACTGTCGAAAATTAAGACACTTTTCGACATATAAGACAAAATAAGACATTTTTTTAGCAGACTCTATTCTGCTATTCTTTATTACAAAAGGCTTAAAGATCGGTCACACAGCCTTCGGAGGCATTGGAGACACACTTAATAAACTTACGAAGAGTCCCTTGAGTAGCCTTATAAGGAGGAGGCGTCCATTTCCTTAATCTTTCCGCCAAGATAGACTCTTCCACATGGAGATTAATCTCCCGTTTTTCGGCGTCAATGGTCAAAGAGTCCCCTTCTTCAATGACAGCAATCACACCGCCTTCTTGGGCCTCTGGCACAATATGACCCACCACAAAGCCGTGGGTCCCCCCCGAAAAACGACCATCGGTGATTAAAGCCACCTCTTTACCGAGGCCCTCACCCATCACTACTGCCGTTACTTTAAGCATTTCACTCATACCAGGTCCTCCCTTGGGACCTTCGTAACGGATGACTAGGACATCACCTTTTTGAATTTTTTTGGCTTTAAGGGCCTCAATCGCCTCTTCTTCTGCATCAAAGACCCTAGCCTTACCGGTAAATTTGGTTCCTTCCTTACCCGTAATCTTGGCCACCGAACCTCCCTGAGCCACATTGCCATAAAGGATCTGTAAGTGACCGGTTTTTTTGATAGGATGACTAAGAGGCTTGATGACCTCTTGCCCTTGGTTCAAGCCTGGCAAGTCGCTTAAGTTTTCTTCCAAGGTCTTGCCCGTACAGGTAAGACAAGAACCCTCTAAAAGACCTTCCTTTAATAATAACTTTTGCACCGCTGGTACCCCACCCACTTTAAAAAGATCCTCCATCACATATTGGCCCGAGGGTTTGAGATCCGCTATAAAAGGCACCCTGTCACTGACTTTTTGAAAATCATCAATCGTCAAGGGGACATCCACACTTTTGGCCATAGCAATAAGGTGTAAAACCGCATTAGTAGAACCCCCCAAGGCCATGACCACCACCATGGCATTTTCAAAGGCCGCCCTCGTCATAATGTCTCTGGGTTTTATATTTTTTTCCAAAAGATGACGGATGGCTGGGCCTACTTTTTTTAAACATTCTTGTTTTTTTTCCTCACTCACCGCGGGGTAAGAAGAACTATAAGGCAAGCTCATGCCTAAGGTCTCAATAGCACTGGCCATAGTATTGGCCGTGTACATGCCGCCACAAGCACCTGCACCGGGACAGGCGTTTTTTAAAATACCTTCTAAGTCACCCTGCGTGATCTTACCCGCCACACAAGCACCCAAACCTTCAAAGGCAGAGACAATGTCTAACTTTTGATCCTTAAAATGACCGGGCTTAATGGTTCCTCCATAAACCATGATACTAGGACGGTTAAGCCTGCCCATAGCGATCAAGGACCCAGGCATATTCTTATCACAGCCCATAATAGAAATATTAGCGTCATACCATTGGGCACTCATCACCGTCTCGATACTATCGGCAATGATTTCTCTCGATTGAAGAGAATAATTCATGCCCTCTGTTCCCATAGAGATACCATCACTGACCCCAATGGTATTAAAAACCAAACCCACCAAACCAGCTTCTTGGCAGCTTTGCTTAACCAAGGCCGCCAAAGCATTAAGATGCATATTGCAGGTATTGCCCTCATAGCCACTAGAGGCGATCCCCACTTGGGCTTTTTCTAAATCTTCCTTAGTCAGACCTGTCCCATAAAGCATGGCCTGGCTGGCTGGCTGATCGGGATCTTGGGTAATACGACGAGAATAACGATTAAGAATAGCGGACATAAAATCTCCTTAATAATTAAAAAACACAAAAAATCCCTAACAATTAGACCCATAAAAGCCAACCAAGAAAAGATTTTGTCTTGTGAAAAAATCCCATCCTCATTAAATTAAAAAGAGAAGGTAAAATTATGGTTCCTATTCAACTTAACAAAGAAGAACTCCGCCCCTTTTTAGAAAAAAGCAATGCCAGAGCTTTACTCACTTTTTTAATTAACTGGGGCATTATTGCCGCTAGCTTTGCCCTAGTGGCTCTTTGGCTCCATCCCTTAAGCATTATCATAGCCTGGATCCTCATTGGTGGACGGCAGCTTGCTCTAGGCGTGACTATGCACGACTGTGGTCATGGGGCTTTGTTTAAAAGTCCTAAACTCAATCAATTTTTTGGTAAATGGTTAGCGGCCTATCCCATCTTAGCCGATCTAGACACTTATAAAAAAATCCACGCCAAGCATCACCGCATCGTAGGCCAACCCGACGATCCTGATTTGCCCAATTACCAAGCCTATCCCGTCACCAAGTCTAGCTTAAGACGAAAGTTTGTCCGCGACCTTACTGGACAAACAGGCGTCAAAATTTTGGCTGGTACTTTTAAACAAGGACGGGATTTATTTAGCTTAGGAAAAGAAGAAGAGAAAAAAACTTCCTTGATTAAAAATCTAAGCGGTCCCCTTTTAGCCCAAGTCCTTTTATTTGCCATCCTATGGCTAAGCGGCCATCCTTGGCTTTATCTACTTTGGTGGCTAGCTTATTTGACTTCTTACATGTTCTTTGCCCGTATTAGACAAGTGGCAGAACACGCTGGCGTGCCCCAATTAACTTCTAACAACCCTTTAGAAAATACTCGTACGACCCTAGCCAGCTGGTGGGAAAAACTCACGGTTGCTCCCAACAATGTCCACTATCATCTAGAACACCACCTCTATCCAAGCGTACCCCCTTACCGACTGCCAGCTTTGCACAAGTATTTAAAGAAACAGGGACATTATCAAGAAGTAGAAATCCCCAAAGGTTACATTCAGGTAATGAAGCAGGTAAGCGCTGTTTAAGTTGATTAAGTGTGAGAAACAAAAAATTGATAAAGCTCTGACATAGAATATCTGGCGGTGGGCAACCACATTAAAGAACCCAAAATAAATAAAAGATAAAGCTTAAGCTGATAAGCCCTACTCTTAGGCCTGCCATGACGGGCTTCTAATTTGAGATAAAGAAAAACTAAAGCACTTGCAAAAAGCGCTTCTAAAACCAAAGCCAAATAAGGTTCTCGATAATAAAGACCCCAACCAAGCTCTAAAGAACCAGGTCCCATCCAATAATGGGGAAAACCCGAAACCCAATCCGCCACATGATGCAAAAGAATCAAAGCTGCCGAGACCAAGGCAATAATCCCGCGCTTAAAAAAAAGAAAAGTCAACAAAGCCACCACCAAAGCCAAAAACAAGCCTGGCAACAAATCATGACTGTAAAGCATTTGCACTTGGATACGATCAAAACTGGCCTGCCAAAAATGCTGAGGCTTAGTCTCCTCGATTCCTAAAAGGGCTAAAGTCATCCACAAAAAGTCAGGCAAATTAGCCACCACCAAAAAATACCACAAAGGCACTTTTTTAAAATAACTATGAGGAATCAAAGCCGCAGCATAATGACCAATAATCATGGATTAATCTTTCTTAACAAAATGCTGAACCAAGATAAAAAAGACTATAAAGAAAAAAGCTAAAAATAAAATAAGAGAATTCATTATTAGTCAGCACCTTAACTCAAAGATAATTAATGAGTCCATTTTTAAAACTAGTTCTAAAATATTTTGAAAGCGTTCAAAAAACTAATTGACAAGAAGCCACGGCCAACTCTTTAAGTTATAGTCCATTAACTATAGTCAGGAATAAAGACATGTCTTTTACTGAAAACAAAAAAACTCCCAAAGCCAGTGCCACGCAAGAACGCATCTACCAGACCGCGCTTAAACTTTTTTGTAAAAAAGGCTTTGAACAAAGCTCGATGCGAGAGATTTCTAAACAAGCAAATGTAGCTTTGGGAGCTACCTATTATTATTTTAAATCCAAAGATGCTATTGTGATGGAATTTTATGCCCAAACTCAAAAAGAGATTTTTATAAAAGTCCAAAGCACCCTTAAAGAAAAGCAAGACCTTAAAACCAGGATCAAAGCTCTCGTGTTAGCCGAGTTTGAAAACAAAAAACCTTACCGCAACCTAGTAGGCGCCCTAGCCCGCATAGGCTCGGACCCTCAACATCCCCTTTCTCCTTTTAGTCCTCATACCGAAGCCATTAGGTCTCGTAGTTTAGAAATTTGCCGCTCTATTATAGAAGACACTAAAACCCCTTTACCTAAGGACCTTAAAACCTACCTTCCTCAACTACTTTGGTTTTATCACCTTGGCATGTTATTTTTTTGGATCCATGACCAATCAGACAATCAAGAACGAAGCCATCGTTTGTTAGAAGAAAGTCTAGAAATCATGATGCGCCTGCTTAAACTTGCCAAACTTCCCATGATGGCTAAGTTTAGAAAATCCACTGTTAAGATGTTAGAAGACTTTTTGTCTGATACTTTTTTTAAATAATGCTGAAAATAAAAAATTATTTTTTAAAGAAAAAAATTATTCCACAACTACCTTAAAGTTTAATTTAACTTCGTCCTTAATCACCTTATCTCCTAAGTCTTTAAAGAAGTTGCCAGAGTTATAGATCATCGCAAACTTAGTGCGATCAAAGCTGAATAAGCCTTCATAAGTTTTTTCTTGTTC
>JAGRNM010000019.1:1661-13062 GCA_020440745.1 Deltaproteobacteria bacterium | reverse complement strand
TCGTAAAAGCGCCGCGAGATCTTTTCATAAGCCGGGTCAAAGCGCAGTGATAAGTCGGTGGTCAGCATGGTCGGCGAGTGACGCTTGTTAGGATCGTGGGCGTCTGGCACTTTTCCGGCGCCTCCTTTGGCAACCCACTGGTGGGCGCCCGCCGGACTCTTGGTCAGCTCCCATTCATAGCCAAACAAGTTTTCAAAAAAATTATTGCTCCATTTGGTGGGTGTGGTGGTCCAGGTGACTTCCAAGCCGCTGCCGATGGTGTCGCCGCCCTTACCCGAGCCGAAACTGCTCTGCCATCCCAAGCCCTGTGCCTCTATTGGCGCGGCCTCTGGCTCGGGGCCCACGTGGGTAGCCGGACCGGCCCCATGGGTCTTGCCAAAGGTGTGGCCGCCGGCGATAAGGGCCACCGTCTCCTCATCGTTCATGGCCATACGGGCAAAGGTCTCTCGTATGTCTTTTGCGGCAGCAACCGGATCCGGGTTGCCGTCGGGGCCTTCGGGGTTGACGTAGATCAAACCCATCTGCACGGCCGCCAGTGGATTCTCGAGCTCGCGCTCCGAGTAACGCTTGTTCTCTAGCCACTTGCCTTCCGAACCCCAATAGACGGACTCGTCAGGTTCCCACACGTCCCTCCGTCCGCCGCCGAAACCAAAGGTTTTAAAGCCCATGGTTTCTAAGGCCACATTGCCGGTTAGGATTATCAGGTCAGCCCAGGAGATCTTGCGGCCGTACTTCTGTTTGATAGGCCAGAGCAATCGCCGCGCCTTATCAAGATTGACATTGTCAGGCCAGCTGTTGATGGGTGGAAAGCGCTGTTGTCCGGCGCCGCCGCCACCACGACCGTCACTGACGCGGTAGGTGCCGGCGCTATGCCAAGCCATTCGGATGAAGAAGGGCCCATAGTGTCCAAAGTCAGCAGGCCACCAATCCTGCGAGTCAGTCATCAGGGCTGCCAGATCTTTCTTAAGGGCTTCAAAATCAAGGCTCTTAAATTCTTTGGCATAGTCGAAGTCGGCTCCCATAGGGTCGGACAAGGGGGAGTTTTGTCTCAGGATTTTGAGGTTTAGCCGATTGGGCCACCAGTCGCGGTTTGTTTTAACATCGCTGTTAGCAGCGGTGTGATGGAAGGGACATTTTGATTGGCTAGACATAATTCCTCCTAAGAAAATTAGGTTTTTCTGTAACTAGTACAGCCTCTAATTTTTAGTGATCTGTTTTAAATTCCCCCCCTTTGTAAGGAGGGGGCAGGGGGAGGTGGAGCGTTTATTTAGCAGTTTTATTTCTAATACCTAGCTTGTTCCACCCTCTACCCCCTGTGGTCCCTCTTACAAAGGGGGACAATTAATTTAGGAACGCTAACAATTAAATAGATGCTGACTATTTACGACTTACTTTAATTACATTACAAAAAATCTTGGATAGTGCCAATCGATTGCTTCTATCTAGAAATAGTTTTTATCGATCAAACAAATTCATCTCACTCATAGATTGATGATTAGCTTAGTGTCACCCTCTGTTGTATCCGTTTTATCGATTGATAAATTCTATCGATTATTTATATTATTTGATCAATGAAAGCAATTACCTTAACTCAGCTTCATTATGCCATTGAGGTTGCCAAAGTAGGCCACTTTGGCAAGGCGGCAAAGAATTGTTTTGTCACTCAGCCTACTCTAAGCATGCAGATTCAAAAGCTTGAAAAAGAGCTAGGAGTTATTCTTTTCCATCGTTCTAAAAAGTATGTGGAAACAACTCCCATCGGGCACAAGGTTATCGCCATTGCCAATAGTATTTTACATGGCCTAGATAAGCTCGATGAAGTGATTCACGGGGAGAGGGACGAGATAAAAGGAGATTTTAGACTGGGCCTTATACCAACGCTCACACCTTACCTTCTGCCTCGGTTTTTAGAATCTTTTTTAAAAAAGTATCCTTTGCTTCAGCTTTCGATTGACGAACTCCAGACCGAAGAGATCATTAAAAGAATTAGACAAAACCAAATTGATGCAGGCCTTTTAGCGCTGCCTCTTAATGCCAAAGGCATCCTTGAACAAAGCCTCTTTAAGGAGCCCTTTGTCTGCTATTTGTCAAAAGACCATCCGCTTCAGAAGTATCAACGACTCTCGGAGAAACAGCTTGTGGACAAAGACCTTTGGCTACTTTCTGAGGGTCACTGCTTTAGGGAACAGGTGATTGACCTTTGCAAGAATCGAAAACAGAAGGCTACTAGTCAGCACGTCTCCTTCGAAAGTGGAAATCTGGAAACGCTCATTCACCTTGTGGATCAAAACTTTGGATATACTCTTCTTCCTTATCTTGCTGTTCTTGATGTTCCGTACAAGCAAAGAGAAAAGAGTTTAAAATTTTTTACTGCACCTGTACCCTCACGGGAAATAGGTCTCATTTATAGCGAATCCTTTGTAAAGTTTAGAACCCTTGAAGCACTTAAAAAAGAGATCGAGCGTTCCTTACCGATTCAGCTTAAAAAGCTGCAACAGAAGCAAAAGACCCGAACCGTTCCTTTGCCGGAGGGGGTTTTTAATTAAACTTAAATCGGCAGGACCTTGAGTTATTTTTCTTAAGATTTTTTATAATTCCTCCCCTTATAAAGGGGAGGAATTTAAGATGGTTTAAGTCGCTAAGTGCTAATTTTTGGCTGCCAAGGGCCTATAAGGCTTTTTTGCAAAAATACCAGTCAACGCACTCATAACCTTCATTTAATCGTTTTTCGATTGCTTCGGTGGTTGCTGGAGGAGGGACGATGACTTTGTCGCCAGGTTTCCATCCTTCGGGGGTGGCCACTTGGTTAGCGTCGGAGGTTTGAAAGGCCGTGAGTAAACGTAAGAATTCGCTTACCGAGCGTCCATTGGTCATGGGGTAATACATCATGGCGCGTAATGTCCCCTTGGGATCAATAAAAAATACCGCCCGTACCGCTGAAGTATCCGAAGCCCCAGGTTGAATCATCCCATAAGCATGGGCTACTTTCATGGATAAGTCCGCAATAATGGGAAAAGGAATCTCTACTCCAAATTTTTCTTTAATGTTTCTTACCCAAGCTAAGTGAGAAAAAGTGCTGTCAATGGATAAGCCCAAGAGTTCGCAACCTAGTTTTTGAAACTCTGGGTAAGCTTTGGCAAAAGCCATAAATTCTGTTGTGCAAACCGGAGTAAAATCCGCCGGGTGTGAAAATAAGATTAACCATTTGCCTTTATAATCCGATAGTTTTTTTGGCCCATGGGTTGTGGGTGCCTCAAAGCTAGGTGCGGCTTCGTTGAGGCGTGGCATGGTAGCCATGGTGTTTTCTTCAGTCATAGGACCTCCTATTATTGTGTTGATTGTTTAAAAAGGGGTAAGTTTTGTTGGCCGGTAAGAAAGGCTATCTTTTTGAGGAGCCTTGCTAAGGGGGATCAAGCTGTTGCTATGTAACATGTGTGTTTTGGTTTAGTATAGTTTTGTAAGCTTGCCTAGAAATTAAGAAAAATTTTAATTCAGAGCTGTTTCTACCAAGCTTAAAAGTACGCTTGGTCTTGGTGGATGGGGTCTTTTTTTAAGATAAAATTGTGCTTGATACGGAGCCTCTTGGTCCTTAAAATAATAGTTTGTCTTCTTAAGAGGGGGTTTATGAGGGTTCAAGCGTCTTTTCTTAGTCTATTTTCTTTAATAGTTTGCTCAGTGCTTGTGTTTTCTCATTGCGCCCTTGTCCCAGTGCCCGAGGAGAATCATGAGGGCGGCGAAAGTAATGAAGGTGCTACGGCCACTACTTATACAGTAGGGGGTAGCCTCACGGGACTTTCTGGTACGATTGTTTTGCAAAATAATAATGGGGATGATCTGACCTTAGAGGACAATGGTAGTTTTGCTTTTACAAGTGAGCTAGTCGATGGGGCCAGTTATGAGGTGACTATTGTTACTCAACCCAGTGCTCAGTTGTGTAGTGTGGCTAATGGCTCCGGTATCATTGATGCGGACTCAGTAAGCGATGTTGGTGTGACTTGTGTCACGATTGAGACGCCGACTTTATCAGTCAGTGAGCAAAATGATCTGGTGGTGACTGTCTTGGTAAGTGATATTAATTTTGATATTGTCAGTTATTATAATTTTTTTGGGGGCACTAGTGAGGATGCTTTAGCGCTTATCAATGGCTCGCCCCTTGAGGAAACGACTTATTCTTTTACTTTGCCTACTAATACGGAGACAGAAACCGTTGGTTTTTACGAAAACTACTATGCCCAAGTTGTTTTGTATAATGAGGAAGACGAAGTATTAGCTAGTAGCATTGTCACTAGCTTGGCCGTCTTAGATCGTTTTGTGCCTATCGCGCCTATTATTGATTCTTTGTTTAATGAACCCTCCAGTATCCGTATTACTTTAGACGTGAGCGCTTTACCCACCGATGTGGACACGACCGATGCAGCTAATTATGAGATTCAAAGATCGGTTGGAGCTAGCAATACTGACTATGCTACTATTACCCCTGGTCTTAGCCAGGATTTAAATACCGACAACCCATGGTTTAGGTGGGTGCCACCCGGTGACGGGACTTATAATTTTCGGGTGCGTGTTGTAGATACCAACGGCAATGAAAGCGATTGGTCCGAGGTAGACACGATTGTATTTAATTCTATCTAGCAAAGCTCTAAAGCTTAGAGCTTGAAAGTCTTTCATAAACATGCCAAAAATTATAAAGTGCTCGTCCAAGCCATTAAGCAGACAAAACCTTTATTAAGAACCATCGCCGGTCCTGTGCCTTTTTTGTTTGACGAAAAGACACTAGAAAATGAGCTTAATTTTACCTTGGACCTAGGCTGGGGACCCATTGATCTTCTGGGAGAAATTCCTGGTGTAGTTTCTTATGAAGATTTAATGAAAAATGCCATTTAACTTGAACTTTATGGCTACTCCACTTTTGTTATCAGTTTAGAGGATCTAGTTAGTGCCAAAAAAGGCCGGTCGAGATAAAGACAAAGCCCACTTAGCACAATTAGAAGCCTTTAAAGAATTAAAGGACTAAATACCATTTCTGGAATTTTTTATTACTAATCATGGCACCCGAATTAAACTGGTTTTTTTGGCTCTTTGTTAGCCTTTATCTAGCTTACTTAATTGTGGAGTTTGGCTTGGATTTTTTAAACCTGCGTTACATGAAGCAGCATGGGGCAGAAGTGCCAGAGCTTTTTAAGGATTATTTTTCTCAAAGCGATTACGAAAAAAGCCAGGACTATACTCAAGCAAAAACCCACTTTAGTTGGGTTAAACGCAGCTTTGACGTGCTAGTTTTTTGGGCTTTGTTATTAAGTGGAGGTTTTGAGTATTTGCAGGAGCTTCTCACCGCTTTGCCGGTGGGGCCTTTTTGGCAGAGTGTGGCCTATCCCTTTGCCCTGGGGGCTTTCTTTTATTTTTTGGGACTGCCTTTTAATTACTATCAACAGTTTGTTTTAGAAGAGCGTTTTGGTTTTAACCGCATGAAGATAGGCACTTTTGTTGGGGATCAAGTCAAAAGCTTGGCTTTGGCTTTAATGATTGGTTTGCCCTTGGTGGCTTTAATTTTTAAGATTGTGCTTTCTTTGGGTTCTTATTGGTGGATTGTCGCTTGGGCGGTGATGATGATTTTTCAGTTTTTGACTGCGGCGCTTTTTCCTATTTTATTGGCGCCGCTTTTTTATAAGTTTACTCCACTCCCTGATGGCGAGCTTAAGGAAAAGATCGAGGCCCTTGCCAAAAAATTAAATTTTAAAATGTCTGGTATTTTTAGCATGGACGGCTCCAAGCGCTCGGCCCACTCCAATGCCTTTTTTGCCGGAGTAGGGCGTACTAGGCGCATTGTGCTTTTTGATACTTTGATTGAGGCGCTTACCGTGCCCGAGATCCTAGCCGTGCTTGCTCATGAGATGGGCCATAATGTTAAAAAACACGTGAGCAAGGGCTTGGTTTTAAGTAGCCTCACCACCCTGGCGGGTTTTTGGCTTTTGAGTCTTTGTCTTAACTGGCCGGACTTTTACCAGGCCTTTGGGGTGAGTACGCCGAGTCTAGCGATTGGTTTTACCCTCTTTGGCTTTGCTTCTTCGGTCTTTACTTTTCCGCTGACCCCGATTTTTAATTGGAAAAGCCGTCTCCACGAGTATGAAGCCGATGCTTTTAGCCTAGAGACCTTGGGTCAAGGTCAAGATTTGGCTGCTAGTCTGCTTAAAATGACTAAGGATAATTTGTCTCAGCCCAAGCCCCATCCTTGGTACAGTTTTTACCATTATTCCCATCCTACCACCGCCGAGCGGGTACAAGCTTTGAGAGTTTGACAATACCCCCAAATTTTTCTATTCATTTCTTTCAAAAATTAAGCCTTTAGCTAAGGATTAGGAGCTCTTATGGTCGCTGGTGCCGAAGTCATTCCGGTTAATATTGAAGACGAAATGAAGGACGCTTATTTGGATTATTCCATGAGTGTCATTGTGGGAAGAGCCTTGCCCGATGTGAGGGATGGGCTAAAACCGGTGCATCGCCGCATCCTTTACGCCATGTTTAGGGAAGGGCTTTTAAGTAATAAGCGTTTTAGCAAATGCGCCGGTGTGGTGGGTGAGGTTTTAAAGAAGTACCATCCCCATGGCGATAGTGCAGTCTATGACTCCTTGGTGCGCATGGCTCAGGATTGGAACTTGCGTTATCCCTTGATCGACGGTCAGGGTAACTTTGGCTCTATGGACGGCGATCCTCCTGCGGCTTACCGTTATACAGAGGCCAGGCTCAAAAAAGTCGCTGAAGAAATGTTGGCGGATATTGATAAAGAAACCGTCGACTTTGTGGAAAATTTTGACAACTCCACTACCGAACCCACGGTCTTGCCAACCCGTGTCCCTAATCTTTTAATTAATGGCAGTGACGGTATTGCAGTAGGTATGGCCACTAAGGTGCCTCCTCATAATTTGAGTGAGGTGATTGAGGCTCTCTTAGCTCTGATAAAAAGCCCTAACTTAAGCATTAAAGAGCTCATGAAGTTTATCCCTGGTCCGGATTTTCCCACCGGTGCTTTTATTACTGGCCGGTCGGGTATTGAGCAAGCCTACCAAACAGGTCGTGGTATTATCACCATGCAGGCTAAGGCTAATGTAGAAAAAATTGCCCGTGGTGATAAAGAAGCCATCGTTATTACAGAAGTGCCTTTTCAAACCAACAAGGCCAAGTTGCAGGAGCAAATTGCCAAACTAGTTAGGGAAGGAAAAATCGAAGGCATTAGTGAAGTCCGGGACGAGTCAGACCGCGATGGCACTAGGGTGGTGATTGATCTTAAAAAAGGTATGGTGGCTGATGTTATCTTAAATCAGCTTTATAAACATACGGCCATGCGTTCTAGTTATGGTATTATTTTTCTTTCTATTGTTCACGGCCAGCCTAGGATTCTTAATCTTAAACAAATGCTCATGCTCTTTTTGGATCACCGTAAAGAAGTGGTGACCCGTCGCACTTTGTTTGAGCTAAGAAAGGCCGAAGAGCGTGCCCATATCTTAGAAGGCCTCAAAATCGCGGTGGAAAACATCGATGCGGTGGTCGAACTTATCAAAAAGTCCGCTAATCCCAGCGAAGCTAAAGCGGGATTAATGAAAAAATTTAAACTCTCGGAGATTCAAGCCCAGGCTATCTTAGAGATGCGTCTTCAGAGATTAACTGGTTTAGAGCGGGATAAGATTATTCAAGAGTATAAAGAACTTTTGGAAGTCATTAAAAAATTAAAAGAGATCTTGGGCAGCGAAAAATTAATCTATAAGATTATCAGTGAAGAACTTACCGAGATTAAAAGTAAGTACGGTGATGCGCGTCGTACTCAAATCATTGGCGCGCAAAAAGATTTTAATATCGAAGATCTGATTCAAGAAGAAGAGATGGTCGTCACCATCAGTCACCGTGGTTATATCAAACGCAATCCCATTAGTCTTTATCGTGCACAAAAACGTGGGGGGCGCGGTAAAACAGGGATGACGACTCGGGACGAAGACTTTGTAGAAAAATTATTTATCGCTAGTACTCATCATTATCTCTTAGTCTTTTCTACCAAGGGAAAACTCTATTGGCTTAAAGTCCACGAAATCCCCCAAGCTGGGCGCGCTGCTAAGGGTAAAGCCATTGTCAACCTTTGTCAGTTTGACCAAAATGAGGGTTTGGCGGCTATTTTACCTATTAAGGAATTTCAAGAAGGCCAGTACGTGGTCTTATGCACAGAGCAAGGCATTATTAAAAAAACCGATCTCATGGCCTTTAGTCGTCCAAGGAGCGGAGGTATTATTGCTTTGAGTGTGGACGAGGGAGATCACTTGATTGGAGCCGCACTAACTAATGGCCAAGATCACTTACTCTTGGGGACTTCGCTAGGAATGACTATTAGATTTGAAGAAGAAGACGTCCGTCCTATGGGACGTTCTGCAAGAGGGGTTAGGGGAATTCGTTTGGGTAAAAAGGGCGACCGGGTTGTGGGCATGGAGGTAGTTCACTCCAAGGCCCAATTGATGACCGTTTCTGAAAACGGTTTGGGCAAGCGTACGCCGATGGAAGAATATCGTCTCCAAGGACGGGGTGGTAGTGGTATTATTACCATGAAAGTCACCGATAAAACCGGGCAGGTTATAGCGGTTAAGCAAGTGACTGATTCTGATCAAGTAATGCTCATCACCACGCAAGGCAAGATTTTGCGTATGGATGTTAAAACTATCTCAGTGATTGGGCGTAATACTCAGGGAGTGCGTTTGATTAATCCTGAAAAGGGAGAGACAGTCACCGCTGTTGCTACCTTAGCCGAATCGGAAGATAGCGATACGGACGAATAACTACTCTTAATTTTGTGAGTCCTAAGCTTAAAAAAGTCCTTTTTCTCTTAAGCTTTTTGTTTCTTTTAGCTTTTGCTTTCTTTTATCTAAAGCCAGGGCCTCAAGCTAGTTTTGAGAGCTTTGAGCAAAAGGCAAACGAGGCCTTGCAGGAGCAGGATTTTCAAAAAGCCATTAATTATTATGTAGAAGGGGTTAAGGCTCAGCCTAAGCACGAAAAAGTTCCCAGCGCTTTACTTAAGGTAGCAGAGCTTTATCGATATTCTTTGGGCGATTTAGATCAAGCCCATTTGGCTTATCAAACTTTACAAAAAAAATTCCCCTCCAGTCCTTTTGCTAGAAAGGCTTTATACGAAGATGCTCAAATGATGGAGCGTCATTATCGTTATCAAGAAGCCTTGATTAGTTATCAGACTCTTTTAGATCGTTTTCCTCCATCGGACGAAACCAAAGAATTACGTTTTAAAGTGGCCTTAATGGCTATGAAGTTAAAAAAATACCAAGCTGCTAAAGTGCAGTTAATGAAACTTTTAGAAAGCTACCCTAAAGATTCAGAGGCTGACAGATGGCTTTATCGTTTGGGAGAGGTTTTGTTTTTAAAAGGCGAATTTAGAAAGTCTTTAGAGACTTTAGAGTTAGCCTTAGAAAAATATCCTGATAGCGCTTTAATTATTGATATTAAGTTTAATCTAGCAAATACCGCAGAAGCTCTTGGACAAAAGGAAAAAGCCTTAGAGCTTTATCAAGAACTTCGTTCTACTTATCCTAATCCCATGGTGATTGAGCAAAAAATCCAGCATCTATCTAGCCAAGAAGAAAGATAAGCCAAATGTTTTTTAAAATCGCTTTGTGTTTTTTTTATTTTTTTAGTTTTTTGTTTTTTCCTTTAAATCTTAAATCTCAAGAACGTCTGATTAGTCTTAAACCTAATATTACAGAAATTATTTTTGCTTTAGGAAAAGGCAAGGACCTAGTGGGAGTCACGGATTTTTGTAAAAGACCTCCTGAAGCTGCCAAGCTACCTAAGGTAGCAGACTATCTTAGAGTGGATTTAGAAAAAGTCTTAAACTTAAAACCGGACTTAGTCTTGGCTAGTTATGAAAACTCTGCTCGTAAAGATATCGAATTAGGACTTATTAATAGAGGGATTAGGGTAGAATTATTAGACTTTAAAACAATCTCTCAAATTAAGGACTCTACTTTAAGATTAGCTAAATTGCTTAAGCAAGAAGAAAAGGGCTTAAGTTTGGTTACTAAGATGCAAGAGGGATTAGATTTATTAAAAAAAGAATACGCTCAAAGTCCTAAAAGAAAAGCTTTATTAGTGGTTGGTTATCGTCCTTTGGTCGTTGTGGGTCCTGATAATTTTATTGACGAATCCTTAGCTTATTTAAATTTAGAAAACGTCGCTGCTAAAAGTGGCCAGGCTTATCCTCTATGGGACTTAGAGCGTATTTTGGCTAGTCAGCCGGAGATTATTGTTGATTTAAGTATGGGTAGTGAAAAAAGTA
Organism: Deltaproteobacteria bacterium; assembly: GCA_020440745.1. GTDB lineage: Bacteria > UBA10199 > UBA10199 > DSSB01 > DSSB01 > JAGRNM01. Next base: position 2,741 of record JAGRNM010000019.1, on the reverse strand, counting down.
GGCCTGAAATTTTAGAAGAAAGAAAAGCCTTTTGGCAGCGCCTAAGCACTTTGCCGGCGGTTAAAAAAAACCAAGTCTTCTTTTTTGATATAGAAAAACTAAGAGCTGTCCCAACTTTACCCGAGGCTTTAGAAGACTTAGCCAAGCTGATCCTAAAAAAAAGCTTAAGTTGATTAATAGAGGATGTATTATCAAGATTTTTCAAACTTTAAGAGAAACTGCATACTCCGGAATGGAAGTGAAGTACTCATTAGAGCGATTCATCCTCAAGACCTAGCTATCGAAAAAAAATTTGTAGAAAACCTATCCGAAAAGTCCAAATACTACCGATTTATGGGAGGCACTTCTAATCTACAACTAAAGTCCTTAGAGTATTTTACCCACATTGATTACAAAAATCACATGGCCTTGATTGCTACTACCAAACAAAAGGACAAAGAGTCCGAAATCGCAGTCGCTCGTTATATTAGTCATCATCACAACAAGCTTTGCGAGTTTGCTATTGTAGTAGCGGATCAATGGCAGCATCAAGGCCTTGCCTATCAGTTGATGAAAGATTTAATAAAGATTGCCAAGGCTCAAGGATTTGAAGTGATGGAAGGCTTTGCTTTAAGCGAAAATCATGAAATGATCGAGCTAGCCAAGAGTCTGGGTTTTGATATTAGAATTTGTGAAGAAGACCATGTCTTAACTAAGCTAAGCAAAGTTTTAGTCGCCAGATAAGCTAAGATTGATTTGGCTAATTTATTCGTCTTCTTCAGGGTAGGAGATAGAATCTGTAGTCTTAGACTGGGCATTGATATGGGCTGCGGCCGCATCGTGTTTATAAACCAACTCTCCTCCACTGTGGCCCACCGCACTGACTAAAATAAGATTTAAGCTTACACCTACAAGTGAGGCACCCTTGAGGAGGGGACCCCATTTGGGTTTTTGTAACAAGCCTAGGGATAGCAAAAGCACTAGGGCGCCAGAGACGGCGATAAAGCTTTCGGCTAGTTCTTCGTGTTCTTCAATAATAGACTTGCTGATTACATTTTCCACAATTTTTTCGTCTTTTTCTCCTGCTTTTAAAGCCAATAC
>JAGRNM010000019.1:0-1651 GCA_020440745.1 Deltaproteobacteria bacterium | reverse complement strand
GCCCGATCCCAAGACAAGTACTTGTAGGCCAATGACTAATAGCCAAGCTTTGGCCGGCAACCAGTTTTTTTTAATCGCTAGCCATAGCACCAAAACCATCAAAGGCATTAAAGAAGCTAATCCGATGGGGATATGGACAAGGGCAGGATGTAGTGGAATATCTAACATGGCTCTTCTTTAACATAAAGTAAGCCAAGCTTTAAATCTTTTTTAAACCGAGGGTTTAATTTTAAATTAATTTTGGGTGTTTAAAAAAAAAGACCTGAGTGCTGGTTTTTTATTAGGCGTAAAATAAGTCATCCCAAGCGTTTATTAAAAGCTCAGACCAAAGTTGGGGAGGGAGATGTTTGGAGACAAAGTGGCTGATCTTTTGGTTTTCTGCTCCTAGATCATATCTTTTAATAAAGTCTGTCCAAGGGCCTTCTTTTCCTACTTCTTTTTGATAAATCTTAATCGCTTCTTCTTGAATAGCTGAGTCATGGGAATACATGGCAAAGTATAGCAAAGCAGCTACTTTTTCGTCGCTTACTATTAGGCTATGTTTAACCTCGCCTAGTAAGTATTGGTAGCAGGCAATGCGTAACTCATAAACCAAGGCGTCTTGATGCCAGTCTATTTGTTTAAGATAAGCCTTGTCTCCAAGCTCTTCTAATAAAGTAAAAATCGCAGTGTCATTAAATAGATGATAACTTTTAGCAATTCGTAGATGTTTTTCGATGACTTGGCTGTCATGTCCACCTTTAAGGATTTGCGCTTCAAGAGCTTTAGCTATTTGTTCTCCTACGCCTTGGCTGCTAAGATGTTCATGGATAAGAGGGAGGGTTAAGGACAAAAGTCCTCCCACAATCACTAGGCCAGCTGCGGTAACAGGATTGGAGAATAAAGCTAAGCTAGCGCCCCCTGCTTTGCTGGATAAAAAAATCATCGCGCCTGTTAAATTAAAACCTCCTGCCGCGATTTCGCCTCCGCTTAAGGCTAGGTTGGCTTCTTCACTAATATAGCCGTGGCTTTTTCCGCTGGTGTAATGGGCTAGGCCCGAGCACAGGCTATAGGCAAAGCTAAGGCCAGGGCTAAGTTTGGCAGTGCCTTTAGCTGCTGCAAAGAGTAATCCATTAGCTCGACTACTGATACTTAAGCCCATACCCATGTTGGCAGCCTGGTTAAGGACTCCCAGCCCAAAAGAGCCTCCTGCCGCTAAAGCAGCTCCTTGGGCGGTGGTTTTTTCAAACTCGCTGGCAAAGGGATTTTCAGCTAGGTTTTCGGCTCGATTATTAGCGGCCAAGTAAGAAAGTCCAGGAATCCCCACTCCAAAAAAAGCGCCGGGCTTTGATCCTAAGACACCCAAGTTTTCTATACGAGGGGCGGGGCTCCCAACGGGATACTTCACGGCAAGCCGACCGGCGGTAATCCCTTTTTTAATATTTCTAATATACCTTTGATTTTCTGCCAAAGGACCTTCGGTCAGTAGGGAGGTTTCTTTAGACTTGTTTGTGGATTTGTCTATTTGCTTGGATGTTGGATCTGAGTTTTTAGATGGGGCCTTTTTAAGGATGGGTTGGGCCTCCAAAAAATCAGTCTCTGAGTAAAAAATCTGATTTTTTGGGCTAAAAAAATTTCCTAAGTCAATCTGTAGTGCAGTGATCTCTGCTTT
>JAGRNM010000199.1 GCA_020440745.1 Deltaproteobacteria bacterium | reverse complement strand
ATAGTAGTTAAATAAATGGGGTCCTTTCTAGAAGTGATCTGTGTCACGTGAAAACGAGGAAATTTTTCTACCGGCGTATAATAACCCGTATGATCTCCAAAGGGGCCTTCGTCTACCATGGCCTCAGTGGGATCGATATAGCCTTCTAAGATGAAATCAGCGCTGGCAGGTACTTCTAGGTCAATGCTTTTACATTTGACCATTTCTACAGGGCTAGCTTTTAAAAAACCGGCAAAAAGAAATTCATCAATACCCTCTGGCAAGGGGGCAGTGGCCGTATAGGTAAGAACGGGGTCTCCCCCAATGGCAACGGCTACGGGAATTTTTTCTCCTCTTTTTTTATAGGCTTCAAAGTGTTTTTTGCCTACTTTGTGAATTTGCCAATGCATAGCTGTACTTGTTTTGTCTAAAACCTGCATGCGATAGAGTCCCACATTACGCCGTCCGGTTTCTGGATCCTTAGTAATAACCATGGGTAGGGTAATAAAAGCACCTCCATCCTTAGGCCAACAATGTAAGATGGGAAGCTTGGATAAATCCACGGTCTCCCAGATTTTTTCTTGGCAAGGGCCAGAAGAGCGGGACTTTGGAAGGGAGCGAGCTAATTCTGCTGCCTTGGGTAAGATTTTTAGTTTTTCCCAAAAACTTTGGGGAGTTTGGGTATTTAAGGTCTCCTGTAATCGTCTAGCCTGGTCTTCCATATCGGGGACACCTAGGGCCCAGGACATGCGTTGATAAGAACCATAGGCATTAATGAGTAGGGGAAAGTCGCTGCCCTTTACTTTTTCAAAGAGTAAGGCTTTTCCTCCTCCGGGCATTTTCATGACTCGATCAGCAATTTCGGTGATTTGTAAATAGGGGTCTACTTCTATAGAAATGCGTTTTAATTGGCCTTGTTCTTCTAGATATTGGATAAACTCTTTAAGCTGATTAAACTTCATATTGCTTAGGAGGCCTAGCTTTGGAAAAATTTTAAGGCAAATATTTCTTGGTTTTTTTCTAACTTGCCTTTTTTTGTTTGAAGCTGTCCGGTAATGTCTTTATGATTATAAATAAGTATTTATTAAAGGGGGGATTTCTTGGGAGTAGTTTATTCTATTTTAATTGTCGATGATGATTTGGTTTTTAGGCAAAGTCTTAGTGTGGGGCTCAAAAAATATGGTTTTCAAGTGCTTCAAGCAGCCACGGGTCAAGAGGGCCTAATTTCTCTAAGCCAAAATAAGGTAGACTGTGTACTTTTGGATCTAGGTTTGCCTGATGAATCTGGCTTGGATCTTGTGGTCAAAATAAAAACCCAATATCCTTATTTGCCTGTGATTATGGTCAGTGCTTCGGGAGAAACCGGGGACATTGTGGAAGCTATGAAATTAGGCGCTAGTGATTATTTAAAAAAGCCAATTAATTATAATGAGTTAAATGAAAAACTTAAAACTCAGCTTGAATTTGTTAAATTTAAGCAAACCGAGGCAGAATTAGAAAGTCCTAGCGATCCTTTAAAGAAGCTTTTGGGCACTAGTATTCAGTGTAAACTTTTGGTCCAGGAAATCAGTAAGATTGCCAACTCGGATGCCACGGTTTTATTGAGGGGAGAGAGTGGGACTGGTAAGAGTATGGTGGCTGAAATTATTCACCAGCATAGTCAGAGAAAAAACGGTCCCTTTGTGCCTCTTAACTGTACGGCCATTCCTGAGACTCTTTTAGAAAGTGAACTTTTTGGTCATGTCAAGGGTGCTTTTACGGGTGCCCATCGAGATCGGATGGGGCGTTTTAAGTCTGCCGATGGGGGCACCATCTTTTTAGACGAAATTGGAGAAATTTCCACTGAGATTCAAGTGAAGTTGTTAAGACTTCTTCAGGGTAAAGAGTTTGAACCCGTGGGGAGTTTAAAGACCATTAAAGTTGACGTGCGTATTATTACGGCTACCAATCGAAATTTGGAGCAAGCCATTCAGGAGGGAAAGTTTAGAGAAGATCTTTTCTATAGACTTAATGTGTTGCCGGTTTTTGTTCCTCCGCTTCGAGAAAGACAAGAAGATATTTCCATTTTGGCAGAACACTTTATTAAAAATTATTCTAAGTCCTTGGGTAAAAACTTTAATCCAATTAGCAATGAACTAAAAAATTTTTTAATGCAGTATAGTTGGCCGGGAAATATCCGCGAACTACAAAACGTGGCGGAAAGAGCTGTGATTTTGGCTTCCGAACCTGATTTAAAGGTTTCGGATTTTAAGTTGGATTCTCACCGTAGTTTAAGCCAAAATCTAGAAAAACCTGCTTTAAAATTAATTAATGGCGGGGCTTCTTTTCAGTCTTTAAAAGAGTTAGAGTACCAACAGTTAATGGGAGCTATTGAAGAGAGTCGTGGTAACATCAGCCAAGTAGCCAAGCGTTTAGGAGTGGCTAGAGATACGGTTTATCGCCGTCTCAAAAAATATCAGATAGCGCTTAAGAATACTTGAGTTTAGTTTTAAGCAAAGAGGGGTGGATCTATGAAGATCCTTTTAGCAGAGGATAATTTAGTCAATCAAAAGGTGGCTATGGGTCTTTTAGATCGTTGGGGTTATGAGGCCGATCTTGCTCCCAATGGTTTAGAGGCTTTAAATCTTTGGAGATCTCATGATTATGATTTGATTTTGATGGATCTTCAGATGCCAAAAATGAGCGGTTTTGAATGTGCCAGAGCGATTAGGCTAGAAGAGTTGGCTAAAGGTAGTCATATTCCTATTGTGGCTTTGACAGCCCATGCCATGAGGGGAGATCGTGAAAGGTGCTTAAACGCTGGGATGGACGCTTATGTGCCCAAACCGATTAATCCTGAAGAACTAAAACAAATTTTAGAAGAGTTTCACGTTCATAAGTCTCCTCGTTTAGTTAAGCAGACTAAATTTGCTTATAGTTTGGCCGAGATTGCTTCTCATTTGGGAGGAGACTTGGATTTGGCTAAGGACGTTATCCGGGTTTTTTTAAAAGAATACCCAAAGGAGCTGAGTAAGTTTCAACAAAGTTATGAAAAAAAAGACTTTGAGCAAATTAAGCAGTTGGCTTTTCGCTTAAAAGGCGGGTTGGTTTATTTTGGTGCAGAAGAGATTCAAGCTTCGGCAGCTTTGGTAGAGACTAAGGCTAAGGAAGCTAACTTGGAAGAGCTTAAAGCCGCTTTAAAAGAATTACAAAGCCATTTAGAAGAGTTGGGAGCTTACTTAAGGTCTTTGCAATAAGATTTATGTTTGCCATCCTAAATAAAAAGAAAAGCTATTTTCTTTTTCTTCCCAGCTGACTTTTAATTTTAATTTTTCTAAGATAATCAAGGGGCCTAGTATTTCTCCCCATTCTCTAGCTTCTTTTTCACTCCATT
>JAGRNM010000198.1 GCA_020440745.1 Deltaproteobacteria bacterium | reverse complement strand
GAAAAAGGCATCGTCATCTTTGATAGCGAAGGCAAAGCAAAGGGACAGGATTTTTCCCAATGGAGGGATGTTTATTATACTCTTAAAGGACAATACGGAGCACGCTCTAGCGATACAGACACTAAGGATCCTGATTCAATCAATGTCTTACATGTTGCTGCTCCTATTTATAAGGATGGCAAAATTTTTGGGGTGGTTACCGTTCGCAAACCCACCGAAGGCATCAAAAAATACATCGAAAATGCCAAACACAAGTATAGTTTCTTAGCTTGGGGAATCCCTATTTTTATTCTTAGCCTGGGGCTACTCTACTCTATTTTGCTTTCTAAGCCCTTTGAAAAACTAACCCACTACGCCCGAGAAGTACGCTTAGGTTCTAGAAAACCTATTCCCAAATTTTATCAAGCAGAAGCCTCCGAACTATCCCAAGCCTTAGAAAGCATGAGAGAAAGTTTAGAAGGGAAAAAATACATCGAAAAAACCTTAAGCCATTTAACCCACGAACTTAAAAGTCCCCTAACCTCACTAATGGGAGCAGCCGAACTCTTAGAAAATCCACCTAGTGAAGAAGCTCGTCTAAAACTTTTAAATAATATTCAAAGCGAGTCCCAACGACTTAAATCTATTGTCGAAAGACTCCTAGGGTTAGCAGCCCTAGAGGCTCAAAGAGAGTTAGACAAACAAGAAGAAATCTCTCTTAAAAACTGGCTTAAACCTATTTTGGAAAGTCTCAAAACCAAGATCACTCAAAAATCTCTAAGACTAGAAAACCAAATAGAAGAAGGTCTATGCATTAAAGGGGATCCTTTTTTATTGGAAACCTCTCTCCGCAATCTTCTAGAAAACGCCATCGACTTTAGCCCCCCACAATCGGTGCTTAGAGTTTTGGGCTTTCAACAAGACAAAAAGATTATTTTTAAAATACAAGACCAAGGGCCAGGCATCCCCGACTATGCTCAAACAAGGGTCTACGAAAAGTTCTACAGCCTTCCCCGCCCTGACACGGGTAAAAAAAGCTCTGGCTTAGGTTTGAGCTTAGTTAAAGAAATTATAGAACTCCACGATAGTCAAATACACTTAGAAAATTTAAAAGAAGGCGGCTTAGAGGTTACTTTAATCTTTCATGCCGTTTAGAGCCGTTCTAACAAGGCCTTCCAAGTAGCCAAAACCTCTCTTGCTTCATAATAGAGTCGACTTTTAAAACCATAGGTTTCCGGCGTTGCTAAAGCTATGACTTCAATGCCAGCAGCTTCACAAAGCCACAGGGCTCTGGGCAAATGAAAAGCCTGACTAACCACAATGGCTTGCTTAAGCTTAAAAACTTGGGCAGCATTTTCACAATTTTGACGGGTGTTAAAAGCCTCACCATCCAAAAAAATCACTTCTTTGGGCAAACCCAAAGCCAAGGCCACCTCCTTCATCGCTTTAGGTTCGTTCTCTTGAGGAGGATGAATGGCCCCGCTCATTAAAAAATGCGTCGACAGACCCTGGTGGTAAAGCTCTGCAGCTGTCTTGACTCGATCAAAGAGGATGTTAGAGGCTTTTCCGTCTTCTCTCACCCCCGCTCCTAAGACCAAGACCCAGGGATGATATAGCTGACCTTTTAATAAAAGGGCTTGGGAATAAATCTTGCCTTGATAAACCAAACCTAGGACAAGCCTGGGTAAGATTAATAAAAACAAAGCCAAGGCTAAACACAAAATGAAAACTTTGATTCTCATAAGCTTAAACTATGGAGGATTTAAAAATTTTTGACTAGTTTTTGGAGCCGGTTTTGAGAAAGCGCAATCTTAATGGGAGAAAGCTTCCGCTGACGCCAAGCCTTTAAAGCTGCATTAAAAGCCGGATAATAAAGGTCCACATCTTTAGAAATTAAAATTAAGTCCACTCCCAACTCCAAAGCCTCAACAGTGGCTTGAGACACTCCGCCAGGGCCTAAGGCAATGGGAGCCATCGAAAAATCATCGGTAATTAATAAAGCCTCCTGGCTAATCTTTTGACGAAACATCTTTTCAACCACCTGAGGACAAATGCTGGCAGGTTTTTTAGAGCCCGCCACCTTAGCGTGAGAAAGCATGGTCAAAGCGGGTACTTGGGATAAAATTTGTTTAAAAGGTAAGACGTCTTTTTCTTTTAGCTCCTCCCAAGAAGACTCTAAAAACACGTCTTCAAAATGAGTGTCGCCCAAACCATGACCAAGACCAGGAAAATGCTTTAAAGTGGGGGTGACTCCTTCTTCCAAAAGGGTTTGAGAATATAGCAAAGCGCGCTGCGAAACTTCCTTGGGATCTTCAGCCGCTGCCCTAAGATAGATCCTACTATTATCTCTTCTCCCTTGCTTTAATTTAACTTTAAGGTCCACCACCGGAGAAAAATTAACATTAACCCCCAGTTCTTTAAGTCTTTTTCCCTGTCGATGACCCATTTTTTCAATCGCACCTTCAAGCTCTTTCCAAGGTTTTTTCCAGGTACTAAAGCTAGCTAAGCCCAACTGGGGACCGTCCCAAACCTTTAAAACACTGACGAAGTCCCCTTCTTCATCCACAGCAATGATTAAAGGTGGCAGGCCAGCTTTTTGGCGTAGGCCTTGGAGTTGATTAATTTTATTTTGTAAGTCTTCAAAATTATACTCCCTAAACTGAGCACGGGAAATATAAAGCCCTGCAATAGCCCCTTGCCTTGCTAAAAGAGAAGCCTCCTCCCAATCGCGGTAGCCAATGACAAAATGGGCCCCCATTTTTTTAATCTCTTCAGCAGAAGCCTGCCAAATAGCCAGTCTAAGGTATTCTCTTTCAAAGCTTTTTGCCAAAAAGCTCAAAACCACCAAAAGCAATAAGGTCAAAGACCAAAAAGCTTGTTTCTTTTTTAGGGTCTTTTTAGACCAAAAGGCCAAAACCAGGCTTATTCCCAAGGCTAAACAGCTTATTTCAGTCCTCCAGGCATAAAAAACGGGCCAGTCTAGATGCCAAGCAAGCCCTAGCAACAGGAGTGGTGATATCAAAAAAAACATCAAGCGAGCCATGCTCTCTCCTTCTTAAAATTTAAGTAAGAAGGATTTTTAAAGGAGGCTTAAGAATTTTTTTTGAAAAAGGGGTGAAAAGGTCATGAATAAATAAAGAGATTTTTTTGAAAAAATTAAGGATTAAAAAAAATTAAAAAAAAGCTAGCAACTCGGGTCTAAGTAACCCGAAAAGACTAAAGAATGTTCAGGTAACGGGTCAGGCAAGCTAGTATATACCCATGATGGATTAACATCAGCATAAGCTAAGGAGGATTTTTCCATGGGAGAGATTAAAAAAACAATTCCGCCAAGTGAAGTTTCTTTAGGTGCAGCTGGCTATGCCGGTGCTGGTGCTGCTGGCACTTGGAGCACTCCACCAGAAA
>JAGRNM010000197.1 GCA_020440745.1 Deltaproteobacteria bacterium | reverse complement strand
TCGCGATGAGTGGAAGAAACATTGCCTTCATTGCTAATGATAGCAGTGACCTCTTTTTGGTTAATGTTGACGATCTCAACAATCCTAGCGATCCAGTTTTGATAAGCAGCGACGTACAAGAAATGAGCTTTAATGCCCAGGGTGACAAGCTACTATACAAGAGCGGGTCTTATACTGTGTATGACGTAGTCACTTCTAGCGACATTGCAAGCGGTTTTGCCTCAAATGTTTCTGACCATGCCTACTTTACCCCCGAGGGCAATAAAGTTGTTTATAGGGATGGCAGCCGAGCTCTTAAGGCCTTTGAAATCTTTAATGATAACACTACCAGCCCACCCGTTAACTTGATTAGCAAAGCCTGGGTCGCAGGAGGAGAAGCTCCTTGGGATGGTGTCAACCCTTCCCACATCTCTAACTTTCAGGTAGCTGCCAACGGAAAAGTAGTCTATCTTGCTGATCAAGAAATCCTTGATGTACAAGAACTCTTTGTCACCAGTGTAGCCGATCTTGGTGCAGTTCCAGTCGAACAAAAGATTACCCAAGATCTTACTCTAGCAGCAGATCCCAGCACTTTAGACCCTACCCTACAAAGAGGATTACCTTATTCCACCCAAAGCTATACCCTTAGCGCCGATGGCAATAAGGTCTTTTATATCGTCGATCTTGACGAAACAGACGACAATCCCAGTCGCCAACCTTTTGTAGTAGATATCAGTAGCCTTATTCATATCCCTGATCCCGTTGCCTTAGGCAATGATAGCTACCATTTGTATTCAGGCATTGCGACTTTTGCTAGCCCTGATAGCGATGCGGTTTTATTTAATGCTGAGACTGGCAACAACATCGTACAACTTTATTATGTAGACTTAAGTGATCCGGCTAACCCAGGCACGGCCACTATCCTTAATGGACCTATCGAGCCTGGTTTTGGTGCGGGAGTGGATAGCTATCCTCAATTAAATCCCACTAGCCAAGCCGCCTTACTCAGCTACAATCCTGATGTGACTAGCGCTGCCAATTTTGGAGAGCTCTACATGGTGTCTGTGGATGAACCCGGTCAAGTATACCGAGTTAACAGTCCTTTGCCTGACTTAGGCAGTCTGTCTAACTTTAGTTTTACTGAAGACGGACTTAATGTGGTCTACCTTGCCGACCTAGAGACCCAAGGCTTAAGAGAGCTTTGGACCACTCCTGTGGCTGAGCTAGGCACTAGCCTTCGTCTTAACCCTATTTTTCCTCAAGGAGCTCTCCATGATGGAGTAAGCTCCTTTTCTATCTCCTTAGGAGAATAAGGGAACTTAAGAAGTGAAAAGAGGCATGAGTATGGAAGACTTAAAACAACTTCATTTCTTTTCACTCTTATGGATCCTAAGTGCATTTTTGGTGGCCGCGCTGTCTTTTCCACAAGACAGCGCGGCTGCTCTTTATTTAGACCTGCCAATAGCCGACGCACCGACTAAAACCAAACAAAGTAACATTGGACTGCTTTACCACCCCGAGCATGTCAATACGGCAGAAAACGGAGAAGCCACTAATCTACTTAACCATATCGAGTCCTTAGGCTACGAAGTCTCCCTTTTTGAAGAAACCCTTAGTCACAGTACAGAACTAGAAAATTTTTTAGCAGACAAGCAGGTCTTTATTGTTCCTGAATTATCAGTGGGTGATATTGATGACAACATCAACTCACAAAGCCGACAAGTTTTAAGAAGTTTTTTAGAATCCGGCGGACGCATGCTAGTCTTTGCTAGCGACAGCTACAAAGCCTTTGTTTTTCCCCAAATTTCTAACTCAGTAGACTTTATTAATGATCTACTAACCATCTCTGTTAAGGAGGCTCGTTTTACCGCCACAGGCCACGGCGTGCTTACCGAGGAAGCAGCCTATAGCGTACTTAGTCAAGGGCCCCAAGAACTCCCTTACAATGATTTAACAGTCTTATTAAAAGGCAATCAATTGCCCCAAAGCCTGCCTAATCCTGCCATGACCCTTTATAAGGATAGTGTAAGCGACAATGCAGCAGTGGTTTTGTTTCCTTATTTTGCTGGAGAGTTAATTTATTTTGGCTGGGATTTTTATGACTATCTAAACCAGGCACCCCAGTGGTTGGGCTTGGTCAACCTTGCTTTAAAAGAAGTCGACCTAGAAGTCCGAGGCCAAATCCAAGTAGAAGGTCATCAACTTGAGATTGACCTAGAAGTAGAAAACTTAAGTTCCAACACCGCCACTGGATTAAAGTTAAGTCATGCCAAGCCTCAACACTTTAAAGTTTCAGAGGCCATTGATTCTAACTTTGACCTTTGTCTACTTGGCTCTAAGATAGACTGCACCCTCAACAGTTTAGCCCCTAAAGAAGTGGCTTATGTTAAAATTTTCTTAGAAACTACTGAAGACTTTCAAGAAGGTAATGAAGTCATTTTCCCTTTTTCTTTAAGTCTTAGAGAATTAGACTTTAATCCAAGCAACAATCAACTACAACTAAGCGCTTCTCCTAAGGCTCCTTTGCCTCCCCCAGCAGATGAAGTAGTGGAAGAAAGCGCAACAGAAACAAGCTTACCTATTGCAGGTGGTTGCTCTCTAGTAAGGTATTAAACTTTATCGATCTACTAAAACAGGACAGTAGCCCGTCCACAAAGTGTATTGAGTCGTCGATCCTAAGATAAAATCTAAGACACCGCTATGTCCTCTTGCTCCCATGATGATCAAATCATGTTGGTGAGTTTTGGCAAAAGCAGCCACCACTTCATGGGAGCTACCTTCCTCATGACGATATTGCACAATAAGATCCAAGGGCTCTAAATACTCACAAGCCTTTTGCAAAATACTTTGGGATTTTTCTTTAGAATCACCCACATAAAGTACGGTCAGAGGTAACTTTAAGTCACTACAAAGTTTGGCGCTGGTTTCTAGAGCCTTCTGTGCATTCTTAGAAGCGTCGTAAGCCAATAAAGGATTTTTAATACTACTAACTTCGTGGGTGACTACTAAAGTAGGTCCTTTCACATGATGCAAAACACGGTCGGCTGTGGAACCTAAAAACTCTTTATCCAATTCGTAATGCAAACCTTGCCTACCAAGAACTGTTAAATCATAATGAGCGCTTTTTTGACTAATAGTCCGGTAAACAATGCCCTCAGCAATTTCGGTTTCAAAAGAAACTTTTCTTTCCTCACAAGCCTCTTTAAAAAAACCTAAAATACCTTTAGCTTTCTCAGTCAGCGCCTTCTTAATCTCTGCCATTAAGTTCATCTGGGGGATAAGTGCCAAAGCGCCTGAAAGGTCGTACATCAGAGGGCTTTCCAACTGAAGACTATCTAAGACTGTCATACCATGAGCTTTATCGCCTAAGGCTTGGCAAAGATAAAGCCCTGTCTCTATAACAGAAGCATCCGATTTACCACCATCCAAACA
>JAGRNM010000196.1 GCA_020440745.1 Deltaproteobacteria bacterium | reverse complement strand
CAAGCATGATCTTAAAAGATCTTTTAGAGTAAAGCCTTTTACACAAAATGTGTAAGCCATTTCTCAAAAGCATACACAATCACTAGCCACCTCCTTAAACTTATCCAAAATCTAAAAAAAACACTCACTAACTTACTCTAAAATAAAGCTTTTTATTTTTTATTTTTTACACCCTTTTAAAGAGTTTTTGGCCAAGCTTTTGCATTAGCTTTTATTAATATTTAATAAACTTATGTAAGCAACTTCGGTTCTTATTTAATTTTTAATTAAAACTAAACTAACCCAAGCAAAAGGACTCTACCCAGAGTCCTTTTGTCTTTTATAATTAATTAAAAAAAGAAGGCCCTCTTTTTTTTTAAAAAAGAGAGCCTAAGAAGAGAGAGGGTTCTTCAGTCTTAGAGAAACCTTGAACAATAAGGAGTGGGACTCAAACGCCTCCATCCAATCACCATAAGCCCTGAGAAAAAGACTAAAAAGAAGAAGGCACTAGAAGTATGGGAATGGATTTCTAAAGCACAACCACCCGCAGCTTCAGTTTCTTGTGTATTTTGGTTTTGCTCACTAGGAGTCTCTTCATTGTTTTGCGTATTGTCTTCTTCTTGGGGAGAAGAGCTGGGAACAGGAACAAGCTGATCGCTTGCTTGGACTTCTAGAGCTCCTCTATCACAAGTACCTAGGTTGCGGCTAAAACCTCTTTGATCCAAGCTAGGACAGTCCGTATTGTCTGCAGAGTTCATGATAGGAGAACCCAAATAAGGTAAATGAGTCCGGGTTCCTCCTCCATTATTAGCTAAAGGGGCTAAAAGAGGATCTAAGGGATCCGTCTCAAGACCCACACGGTCTTGAGGACCCAGTATATAATGAGCTTCATTAAAGATACTAATTAGATTATGTCCTTGAGAAATGGATTGATCCGCCGGCACTTCTGAATCCCCCGCAATGTCTGTTTCCAAAGGATCAGCTGTCACATAGTTAGCAAGGATATTATTTTTAAGATTAAAATTACCCCAAAGACCAGAGCCCGCGCCGGCTTTATTGTCCACAACGGTGTTATTTAGTAAATAAATCGTTTTAATATCTGCCGCAAAAATAGCTCCTCCCTTTGATTCGGGTCCCTCTAGGCTGTTTCCCGAAATAGTGGTGTTTTCTAATGTCACTGTATCGGGACCAATAGAACTATCCACATAAAGGGCGGCTCCTTGAGTGGGCCCCACTCCTGTAAAAGTATTTTCAGCAATTAGAGACTGACTAATACTTAAAAAAGATTCAAAAGTGGCAATACCCACGCCACCTCCTAAAGCACTTTCTTGGGGAAGTCCCTTAACTAATTGATTGCCCACTACTTCACTTGTTTCTAATTCTAAACTTCCATCTTCTAATAAAATGCCGGCGCCGTAGATTTCTCCTCCTTCAAGATAACCTCCCGTTATACGCAAACCAGAAATCTTAACGTTGGCTCCACGGATATGAAAGACGCGGTCAATCTGAGCCGCATCAATGATCGTCTGATCAGCACCATTACCTATGATTTCTAGATCTTCAGTAATATCCAAATCACCAACCTCATCAATAAGGTCACTTAAAGACTCATAAGCACCCTCTCGCTCTAAGACAATAGCCCCATCTTCTGCCGTCAGATTAAAGCTAATCAAGTCTTGGGTGGCATCTGCATTGGCTTCTTGAATAGCTGCCCTTAAAGTACACTGTCCGCCACCAGCATTGCAGTTTCCATCACCAACACTTCCATCAGGCCAATCGGCGGTATTATTAACTACAAATTCGGTAGCGTTTGATAAACCAGGACTCAAAAGTAAAAGCACAAACAAAACTAGCGATATTTTTTTTCTAAACACTCTAAAAACCATCAGGCTCAATAAAGACAAAGTAAACAAAGCTAAACTTGCTGTGAAAGTCCCAGAAGAAGCATCCAATGCACATCCTCCCGATGCAGCAGAACTCGTTACCTCTTGTTCTTGTGGCGCAGCATTGACCTCTTCTTGTTCCTGAACTTCTTCCTGATTATTTACTAGAGTCAGAACATGACACTCACTGTCACACAAATCTCCTCCATCGCATTCTTCCTGAGCTTCTCGTACTCCATTACCGCAAAAAGGAATAGTGGACAAAACATCTTCAGATTGTACCTCTAGGGCACCTATATCACAGTTTCCCACGTTGCGCTCCTCTCCTCTTTGATCAAGGTCCGGACAATTACTATTATCTCCCCCTCCAATAATGGGAGAACTAAGATAAGGAAGATGAGTTTGAGTTGGACCTCCATTGTTGACCAAATCTTCTAAGAGAGGATCTAAAGGCGACTCAACCGAACCCAATAAATCACTAGGATGGGCAGTATAAGTATTGGGGAAAATACCAACCAAGTTATGCCCTTGAGAAAAGATATTGCTATTGTCTCCCACAATATCTGTAGTCAGTGGATCCACACTAGCCTGGTTAAAAACAATGTTGTTTCTTAAATGAAAGCTTCCCCAAAGCCCAGAGGCTATTCCTGATCGATTGTTAACAATGGTATTATTGTTTAAAGAAATCGCGGTATCTCCGTCCCCAGAATAAATGGCTCCGCCTTGGGATTGGGAACCCAACATCACATTATTAGAAAAAGTAGAATTCTCAATTGAGACTTCGTAAAAAAGAGGAATCGCCCCAACATAGAGACCTCCTCCTAGTGTACCATAAACATGATCCTTAACAGCGCTAATAAGATTATTAGCAACCAAAGAGCGACTAAGTAACAAGGTAGATTCAGAAACAGCAATCCCAGCACCGCGACCCGTATTAAAAACAAGTCCTTCATCAGCCCTAATTTCATTTTCTAAAATTTCACTCTCTTCTATAGTAACACGACTATGATCTATAATATTAATCCCCGCACCAGAAGATATCCCGTCTTTAATCACGCCATGCAGGATCCTAAGACCTCTCAACTCAATTTCAGCATTAAAGATTTCAAAAACTCGGTCCAAATAATTAGCATCAATCGTGGTATTTTTGGGTCCGTTACCTGTAATTATTAGATCATCTCTAATATCTAAATCTCCACTAAGAGCTTGATCTTCGTCCACACCTTCTTGAGTCAAGACAATGGTGGTCTCCCCTTCGGGAAGATCAAAGATGATTTCATCGGTACCTGGGACCTCATTGGCTTCTTGAATAGCAGCCCTTAAAGTACAAACTAGCTCTTTTCCATCCTCAGCTTCACAAAGGTGATCCCCAAGATTATGATCAGGAAAATCAGCCATACTATTAACCGTAAAAGTAGTCGACCAAACCAAATTAGGACTTAAGAACAAACTTAAGAAAACAAACAAAACTACTTTTTTTCTAAACACTCTAAAAACCATCAGGCTCAATAAAGACAAAGTAAACAAAGCTAAACTTGCTGTGAAAGTCC
>JAGRNM010000195.1 GCA_020440745.1 Deltaproteobacteria bacterium | reverse complement strand
CCCTTTTTACCTAAGTTTAAGCTTACAAATTATAGCATAGCCTCTAAGAAAGCTAAAAATTAATTCTGAAATATCGAAGCAAGTTTAAAAGACAAGCTGATCTAAGATTTTTTAAGACTTCTCTCCAGCCTAGATCGCTTTGCTAAGAGGATCAATCCCATCCATGGGATTAGAAGACTTAGGTAGTTTAGAAAATTTTTATGAGAGCTTGGATGAGGATCTAATAGGCATCCCCCTTTAGGGGTGATTACTTGGTTAAAGGTGCAGTCTTGACGGCAGTTTTCTCCACCGTCACAACTTTCTCCTTCTTCTAAGAGGCCATTGCCACAAGACGCCGTCTCTTGAGTCACTAGGCTTTGACAAAACTCATTACAAGTGGCGCTTTGATCGTCACAACTTTCTCCTAGAGAATGGTATTGAATAATTTCATCGCCACATCGGGCTTCGATAGCTCCCACTGTGCTGAGAGGGGAGCTTCTTGGATAGGAGAGTTGATCGGGAGGAAAGAAATCTTGGTATGGACTAAGCCCAATGGCCGGACTTTCATCAAGAGGTTTAAAAACACCAAGGGAAGGATCCCAGTCTGATAGAAGTATTTTTTTGCTTACTTGGTCCTGAGGGCTTTTAAAATTGATGCAGTGACTAGCAGAGTTATTTTGTTGGTGATAAAGGTTGTAGTAACTTTCAAAAAGAATTGGAATCAGTACATTGCAAGATTGACCTTGGCCTTCTCCGGGATTACCGGGCTCTCCTAAAATATTATTTTCTAAAATAGCACTGCCATTAATGTCTACATAAAGGTTTTGACCTGTGCTGCCAAGGTTAGGAGTTTTATTTTTGTGTAAGGTAGAAAATTCTATATTAGCGATTTGATAAGGTCCAACATAAATCCCTCCTCCTTTAGATTGAGCTTGGTTATTGTAAAAGCTAGTGTTGACTAGGCGGGAGGGGACGGGAAATTCTAGTTGTGTATTAATGAGACTAAGGGCTCCTCCTTTGTCTGCTTGATTATTTTCAAAGCTAGTATTTTTAATTTCTAGGCCATAGCTTATTTTATTGTCATAGTAGATGGCTCCTCCGTCCCCAGTGGCGTAGTTGTTTTTAAAACGACTTGTATTAATTTCTAATTTAGAACCTAGGCTAGCCCAAATGGCCCCCCCATTTTGATTGGCTTGGCAGTTTTCAAAAAGACTTTCTTGGATTAAGAAGTCTCCTTTTCCCAGCAGTAAACAGCCGCCATAATTACTTGGATTTTTTCCTTCAAAGTTTAGGCCCAGCAAAGTCAATTTTTGTCCAAAGGCACTCACTAATAGAGGGCTTGATTCTCCACTTAAGGTGATTTCGTGGTTGCCATCGATGATAATAGGATCTTGCAAGTCTGCGGCTAGTGCAAATACACTGCCGTAGTTGAGTTGGATGACGCCCGCTTGTTTAAAAAAAATAAAAAAGCTTTCACCTTCTGGTAGGTCTTTGGTGGGATCTTGGATGTAGCGAATAGCATCTCTTAGGGTAGGGCATTCTCCCAAGGCGTCACAATGATCGCTTTGAGGGTTGTCTGTATCTTGGGTGGTGGTGACGTAGAGATCCAAGGCCTGGACAGAAAGGCTATAAAAAAGCAGGGATGTATATAAGAATAGGCTTAAGTATTTTTTCATATTATTTTTAAAGGGGGAAGTGGGGAGAGGATTTTCTTTTTTACAACTTTTTGGGTAGGGAGTGCTATATTTTTATTAATAAAAAAGGCTGCTAAAATTAGCAGCCTTTTAAAAGTTCAACTGAGATAAACTTAAATTTAATTTTTGGCCCGTCTAACTAATCCTAGGCCTAAGATACTTAAGAAAACTAACCAGGTGCCAAGATGGTTTGTGGTGGCTTTTAGACTAAGGCTACAGCCACTGCTGGCGTTTTCGTTTCCAAATTGAAAGAGTGGGCTAAGCGGTGTGCAATTTGTGGCGCATTGGTTGGGGCTATCAGCTTGTCCATTTAGGGCTCCATCATCACATTCTTCACCAGGATCAAGCATACCATCTCCACAGTAGCCTGGGTCTTGGTTAGGATCGATGCCGCCGCTACTTGCGGGTTTTTGGTAGGCTCCAATATCAGTGGCTCCAGCGCTACGAGAATTGCCTAATTGGTCACTAGCAAAGTCTTCTAAAAATTCGGCATTACCAATGGCTTGGCTACCTTCTAGTAGTTCTACGACACCTAGAGACTCATTAAAATTGCCTAGGATATCAGTAGTACTAAGATCGGTTTCTGCAGAAAAATTAAGACAAGAGCTAGCATTGGCTACTTCTGCGTCAGAGGTGTAGTAAAGGTTGTGAGTGCTAGTGGCAATGTTTACGGTGGTACAGGAAGGACCATCGCCCGTGCCGGGTGTGCCAATGATACTATTGCGAATGCTAGTGCCAGTTGAGAAGTTAAAGAGATTTTGAGCTTGTCCAGCACCATTGGCAGTGTTTTGTTCTAAAGTAACATGGGTTAGGTTGAGTGTGCTGGCACCATTAATAATACCTCCTGCTGAAGAGGCCGTGTTGCCATAAAAAGTACTGTTCGCAATATCATAAACAGCCCCTCCTCCTCCTTCTCCTGCACTGCTATCGGTAAGATAAAGAGCGCCGCCCGTTCCCGTGGCTTCATTATTATAAAAACTACTATTTACGATGGTAGTAGTAATAGGAGCATCAATATAAATAGCACCTCCATTATTAGTTGCCGTATTATCGCTAAAGGTGCTGCCTTGGATATTAATTTCGCTAGCGTTACTTGCATAGATAGCACCTCCCGACTTAGTAGAGGAGTTTCCGCTGAAGTTGCTATTGGTAATATTTAAGGAGCCTGTTCCAATAAGGATAGCGGCTCCGTTATCGGTAGTAGTGCTATTAAGAAAACTGCAGTTATTAGCTGTGATATGGGCACCAAGTGCTACGATAATGCCGGTTGAATTTTCTAGTACCAAGTTATTAAGCGTTAAATCGATAAGGGAAAAGTAGCCTGTAAAAATAGCCGAACTAGCATTACCATTAATAGAAAGGCTACCTCCACCATTAATAGTATAAGTATCTTCTGTATCGATAAAAAAAGCATCACCACTAAGGGTTAACACCCCTCCGCTTGTAAAGCTAATTTCATAAATTTTGAGGGTAGGGTCAGCGGCATGCTGTTCTTGTGCTTTAGCAAAAAAATCTCTTAGAGTGTTACAGGTATAACCAGCTGTTTCGTCTCCAGAACAATTACTTGCTGCTTCGGTGCCTGAGGCAGGATCGCTAAGCGTGCTAATGGTCACAGGAATAGCTTGTGCTGAACTCAAGCCCAAAAGACTTAGGCTTAAAAAAGCTAATAAATAAGCATGGATTTGTTTTTTAATCTCTTGCTCCTTCAATAAAAATTTAAGCACACGGGCAAAATCCTATCACAGAAAA
>JAGRNM010000194.1 GCA_020440745.1 Deltaproteobacteria bacterium | reverse complement strand
AAAGCAGAAGCTAAAACTAAGCCCGATCCAAAGCCACAAGTGAAAGGTCAAGAGGCTAGTTAGTTTAAGCCCTTAGAATTATCTGCTAACAAACTAGAAGGTCTGGAAAATAAAGAAAGTACTCCTATAGAAAAGAATAAACGTATTCCTAAAGAAGACCTTAATATTCATTTGGCTGTAGATTTAATCAAATCCAGCAAAGCTATCTCTTAAAATACTAAACAAGGAAAAGAAAAAATTAGTTTGACGGGTGATTTTTTAGAGGATTTTGATCATCCAGAAGTAGAAGATTTTTTTACTCCGGGATATCTAGCTGACAGAATAGAAGTTTCTCAAACAAAAGGACGTCAAGCAGAAGATGCTCTGTATTTTGGTATTGGTAAATACCATGGAGCCCATAAAATGATGTGGGGCGCTCAAAAAACCTTGCCTGAGGAACAAAGAATACATTTTTCCCCTGTTAAAGAAGTTTTGTTAAACAGTGGATCTGATCAAAAAGATTTGGTGAGTTATATCAGAGAAGTGGCTGAGTTTAAGTAGTGTTATACAAAGTTTAATGAAAAAAACTTATTTTACCCTAACAGTTCTGGCTTGTTTGTTCTTAATTTATTTCTTAGCTATTCCATTTTATAACGATTTTAAGATGGGTCAGTTTGAGGCAAGTCTTAAAGAAACGGATTTTTCTCTCAATACAGAAGTTTTGGCTACTAGTTGGGACTTTGGGATTTTGTGGGGTAATAGTAATCACTGCGACGCTGTAGTCAGGGTTTTACTAGCTAGTGACTTAAGCTTTGGAGATTTTTATCAGCAGGTGATGGCTGCTATTAAATTAAAAGCTCCTTTCAATTCCCAACCCCTTAGTCTTGAGC
Source organism: Deltaproteobacteria bacterium (assembly GCA_020440745.1). Lineage (GTDB taxonomy): Bacteria > UBA10199 > UBA10199 > DSSB01 > DSSB01 > JAGRNM01. The sequence continues at coordinate 2,563 of JAGRNM010000194.1, read as the reverse complement.
TTTATCTCTGGCAAGAGGAAGACTAAAAATTATTTTTAATTAATAAAGGAAAAAAGTTTTTGATTACTGATGGCCTTATCAAGGACCCTTCTTATAGTGGGACTGATTTTTTTATAGAATCAGTCGAGCTTGAAGCAATAAAAGTCTTAAGCAGTCAGATTTTTAAAAAAAACCAATCTAAAAATTACTATCTTCTAATCGCCACAGATCAGGTCTACACGGGTATTTCATCTTATGATAGAAGGTGTCAGTAATTAGGATGAAACAATGCGTTATTTATTACATTTTAGTTACAGTTTAAGCTTTTCTTTGTGAAAGATTAAAAAATGAGGCTTTTTTAAGAAATAAAAGCAAAATTAAATTTGCCTCCGAAAAGAAAAACCGTTATCTTTTTGCCAGTTTTTATTCATAACTTCTAAGGTAAGGTTCCCCCATGAGTGAAGTCAAAACTGCTAATAGCTCTAGCCATCATGACAATTTGACCGGTAAACAAGTTGATTTAGAGACAGGTAGTATCAGCTCTGCTAGCGAGGCAGATAGTCATAGTCTAGAAGCGTCACCTACTCTCGCTGAAGATCAGTACCTAGATTTTACCTCAGCCTCTTTAAGTAGGCCTAATTTTGGTCCAAAGATTACTATTGATGTGCGGGGTATTCCCAATACCTCTACTCCCGTCGAAGATTTTGTCCTTAGTCCAGAAAGATTTCGTGAGCTTCGTTGGATAGCTGTCGAAACCGCCCAAAATGCTTTTGCCCAAGCTGCCGAGGATTTGGGGATTCCTGCCAAAAATTTAGAAAATCCAAGAGCCATCCCTATTGAGCAAAGACTTAGCTTAGAAGTCAGAGCTTACCAAATAGTGGGCGGCCAAGCGCCTCAAGTTAGCCAAGAATTGACGATGTTGCGTTTCCTTGGACACGAAGTCCAAGGTTTGCCTTACCATGTTAACATTAGTTCTTCATCCCATTCAGGCCAAGGCTCACCTTACCGTCAAGGACTAGACTCTCTAAATTCGTCACAAGTATCCAGACTAGAACTTGCTCCAAGACTTTCAATCGATGTGCTCTCAGAATCAAGATTGGAACCCGACCATGTGGCCGATTATCTCCAAAGGTTAAGAGACGGTCGAAGGCAGACCACCCCTTCAGGCAGGGTTAGCGCGGCTGAGATTCAAGAGCTAAGGGCCAACATACAAAGGGCTGATCAAAGTATTCCAGGGCAGAAAGTGCAGGCTTTTTTTAATGAAGGTTATTTAAGTGCTTCCGCAAGGTCGGAGGCTGTTAGACAAGCCCAAGCGATCCTAGTAGAGATATCTCCAGATTTTGCTAGGGGAGCTAAGCCTTCTTTTAGTGAGGTGGATATATTAAGCTTAGAAGGGAGGCTTTACCAAGTTATTAGCCAAAGCTATCCAGAATTATTGGCGGCCTTAAAGCGAGTGGGTGTTTATAGGGAAGGAACAAAATATATTTCCTTAGAAAAGCTTTTTTTCGCTCTGCCCTCCACTGCCCAACCTGCCGAGGTCCTCAATTATTACGGAGCGATGGAAAGTTTAGGGATTGAGGAAGCTCCACAAGTAGGTGCCACCGAAACCCCAGCGACTTGGAGAGGGCCCAATAGCCCACGCCCCAGTACTTGGCGGCGTATGGGTGGTGCTTCTGGAGCTTTGTCTTTTGGCTTTATGGGCCTTGGTGCTATGGATGCTGGCTTCAGTCTATGGGAAGCCTATCAAAACCCCACCGTCAGCAATAAATGGGAAGCTGGTGTCAAAGCCCCCACTATTTATGGTACTGGGCTTGCTATTTGGGGAGTTTATTCGGGATCGGAAGCTGCCGTTGTGGGGGGAACCGGCATTGCCTTTATGTCCATGGGAGCTGGGGCAGCTATCTATGCGGTCAAAGGCATCTCAAGAACTCAACATGTTAATGGCAATCTGGCCCAACTTTCCGGTGAAGCCATCACGGATGCAGAAGAAGCGGAAGTAGTTTTTTCTAATTCTGTGACCATGGGTGGAGGTATGTTGAGTCTGGTAGGTGGGCTAGCGATCTTTGTGGGATCTTCAGCAGCTTCAAGCATTGCTATTTTTGGCGGAGGTTTGATTTTTGGTGGAGCTTATTTGACAGAGCATTATGGCGAAAGACGCATAGCTACTCGTCTAAGTCATCTAGCTAGCTCTTTTGCAACTAGCGTCCATGACGAAAGTGGGGGCGACTTTGAATATCACCAAAAAAGACTAGCAGCTTATATTAAGTATATTGTGGATGAAGGAGATTTTGACGAGGAAGTAGCCAATCAAACCCTTAGGGCTTTGGTGAGAGACGGCTTTGTCAGTAACGTTTTTTCTGATTCTGAGGTTTTGGATACTCCTATTTTTACCGACGGACTTCCAGAAGGCTTAGTTATTAATAAAGATCCCTCTAGAGTTACCTTAAGAGATGTTTTAATTTATATTATCGAGGACAATAGTTATTATGATAGCGACGAAGAAGAAGCGTCTTTAGCTTTATTACGTTCTAAGGCTATTTATGCTTTGCTCACTAACACAAGTCAGTTTATGGGTGATAGCCTT
>JAGRNM010000193.1 GCA_020440745.1 Deltaproteobacteria bacterium | reverse complement strand
TAAATTGGCCAAGGTTAATCATGCGCTCAAAGAGCGGGTTAAGCGCAGTATTAGGGATTCGGGATCTGCATTTTCCATTTTTGAGACAAATATTCTCTTACAACAAGAAATTGATAGACAAACTACGGCGTTAAAACGAGCTAAGGAAGAAGCAGAAGCAGCAAATGTTGCGAAAAGCGAGTTTTTGGCAAACATGAGCCATGAAATTCGAACACCGATGAATGGAGTGTGTGGGATGCTCGATCTTTTACTTGATTCTGATTTATCAGAAGCCCAATCTTACTTGGCTCAATCTGCGGCAACTTCGGCTAAATCCCTGTTAACGATTATAAATGACATTTTAGATTTTTCAAAAATCGAAGCCAGCAAATTAGATATTGAGCATATTGATTTTGCCTTAAGACAAAGCCTAGACCACACTCTAAAAGCTCTTAGCTACCGGGCAGAAGAAAAAGGACTTGAGTTGCTCTTGGATGTTGATACTAAAATCCCTGACCAAATCAAGGGAGACCCCACTCGCCTGCGCCAAGTCTTGATGAATCTAGTAGGCAATGCCATTAAATTTACTCAAAAAGGCGAAATACTCATTAAAGTAAGATTAGAAAAACAATTTGATCAAAAAATTCAATTGCATTTTCTTGTCAAGGACACAGGCGTAGGCATTGGAAAAGAAAAGCTAAAAACTATCTTTGAAGCCTTTAGTCAAGGCGACTCCTCCACCAGCCGTCAATATGGAGGCACAGGTTTAGGTTTATCTATTTCTTTAAGACTGGTCGAACTAATGCAAGGAGAGCTTTGGGTAGAAAGCGAATTAGGAAAAGGTACGATTTTTCATTTTACCCTACCCTTTGAGACACTCTCCGAAACAGATCAAAGCCTTAAACCAAATCCTATTAATTTTAAAGACATGCCTGTTTTGATTGTGGATGATAATCAGACTAATCAAAAAATATTAGAAAACATCTTTAAAAATTGGCGCATGAAACCAGAGGTGGCTAAAAACGGTCAAGAAGCTATTCTTAAACTCCAGGAAAATCATGCCAAAGGCTTTGCCTATCCTTTAATTTTGTTAGACTTTCATATGCCAGAAATTAATGGATTTGAAGTGGCCAAGGCCATCCAAAAACTTTATGGAAAAAACAAAAGCACGGTCATGATGCTTTCTTCTACCACTACAAGCAATGAGAAAGAACTTTGTGAAAACTTAGGCATCTTATCCCATCTTAACAAACCCGTCAGACAAGAAGAACTTTTTAACGCGGTGACCGAAGCCTTTGAAGAAAATGAAAAGTTAAAAAATAAACTTAGTAACAAACAAGGACTACACCTTCTTTTAGCCGAAGCAGAGGGGATTCATCAAAAAATTGATTTAAAAATTTTAGAAAGAGAAGCCCAAGAAGTAAGTTTGGCTAACAGCGGCAAAGAATTATTAAAAAAAATCTCTGCAGAAAACTTTGATCTAATCCTGATTGCCCAAGACTTAGCCCTTTCAGAAGACTTAGATAAAGAAAAATTGGACAAGACCCTTCACGAAAAAAAACAAAAAGGCCTTCTCCAAAGCGTCATAATCATTGGGGGAGAGTTTAATGAAGAGCTTAAACAAAAACTAAAAAAAATGACCTCTATTGATAGTTATTTAAGTAAGCCCCTAGAATGGAACAAAATTCTAAAAATTTTCCATGAAGCTAAAAACTCAAAGCCCCTAATCAAAACCCCACAAAATCAAGAATCCGAGATTTTTAATCCATAAAAACAAAGTTCATATATTTAGCCCTCTTAAGTGCTATACTGATTGAGACTATGGGCTTTTTAAGATTTTTTAATAAAAATAAACTATAATAAAAAATCAGCAAAATAACAAAAACAAGGATAAAAGGTTTTACATTTTTTAAAAAAATCCATTACCATTATAAATAAGAGGCAAAAGAGCGGACTAATGGAAAACAATAGTCAAAAACTTGTTCTCCCCATTTGGGTTTTATTTTTTGTTTTCTTATTTGCTACCCTGCAAAGCTGCGGTGGCAGTAGCAATAGCGAAGTTAGGTATTATATTAGTTTAGGGGACTCACTAGCCGCTGGCACTCAAGCAGATGCTAGCGGGGCTAATGTCGCTAGTGAAGAAGGCTACACAGACCAAATTTATCAAAGCTTACTTGCCACCAATCCAGATTTAATCCACATTAAATTAGGTTGCCCAGGAGAAACCACGACTACCATGCTAGTAGGTGGGATTTGTTCCTATGAAGAAGGTTCTCAACTGGATCAAGCCATCCATGAAATACTAGAAAAACCCGATCAGATTGCTTTTATTACTTTTAATCTAGGGGTTAATGACATTTTTACCAGTGGCTGTATTAGCGATGACACTATTCCCAGTGTGGATCAAACATGCTTAGCCAACTCTTTTGCTCAAACTGGAAGTAATCTTTCACTAATCTTAAGCACAATTTTTTCTGCGGTTAATCCAGACACCCCTGTGGTGGGAGCTAATTACTATAATAGTTTTTTAAGCGCTTGGTTTTTAGGTGTTGAAGGGCAAAGTTTAGCCCTGTTAAGTGACGTATTAACCCAAAGCTTTAATAATGAGGTCTTAGCACCGGTCTACGGACTGATGGGATTTCCCGTCACCGATATTTATACAGCTTATCAGGCAGGAGATTTTACCACGATGGTTTCCTTCCCCTTACCTTCCCCTTATGACGAGGTCCCTCTTAATATAGCCACCTTGTGTCAACTCACTTACAATTGTCCCAGTGATCCTGCTGCCGTCAATATTCATCCCAATACTAGTGGTTATGCCGTCATTGCCCAAAGTTTTTTAAGTGTCTTAAGCGGCCTAGGTATCCAATAAAAATTTTAATCATTCAATGGAGAGGAAATTTCAATGCAAGCTTTGATTAAAAAAATATTTATGGCCCTACTTAGTCTAAGCCTTTCTTTTGCTTTTATTCACCAAGCTTTAGCTAGTAACGGTCTTCGATCCATCAGTACCGGCCCTGTGAGCTTAGGCATGGGAGGCACAGGAGTCGCCATGCCACAGACTAGTAATGCTCTATTAATTAATCCAGCAGGCATGACCGATATAGACTCTAGTATAGACCTTTCCTTTACGGTGGCCTTTCCTAGCAGTTTTATGGGTTCTTCTTTAGCACCAGCTGGTAATGCCAATGCCGTACGGGTAGAAGGAACCGAAGATGCCGTGTTTATTCCCTCGGGCAGTTCCGTACTCAAAATTAAAGACACTAAATTAAGTATTGGAACAGGGGCTATTCCCAGCGCTGGTTTCCAAGTAGAATTTCCCAATAGTCGTTTTTCTAGTGCAGTCACAGGAGATCTTTATGATCGTTCTGGAAAATACGGTAATATTAAAATCCCCGTGGGTTTTGCCTATAAAGTCTTAGATAATTTAAGCGTAGGCGCTTCTTTAGATATTAATTATGCTTTCTTTAATACAGACAGCGCAACTT
>JAGRNM010000192.1 GCA_020440745.1 Deltaproteobacteria bacterium | reverse complement strand
TATAATAATAGCGCCCCGTATAAAGCAGCATCATGGGCTTGTACTCTGTTACTTGAATCACCAAAGTACTTGGAAGACGGCGGTGAATCCGCACTTCTTTCACAAAGTCTAGACTCTCTAAACGACGACTAATTTTTTCTAAAGAAAGCTTAAAGAGATTGGATTCTGGACTAATAGCTGCTTGGGCAAGTATGTCCTCTTCTTTAAAGCGCTTTAATTCTCCTTCTACCTCCACTTTTTTAAGCTGAAAAAATTGAGCGCTTTCCAAAAAATAACTCACCCCCCAAACCGATCCCAAACCTAAAGCAAGTAACAAGGTCAATAAAGCCAAACGCTTTAATAAACGCTTCTTATCCGCACGCCGTCGGTTACGGCCTTTGACAAAAGAACGATATTTCTTCATGATTGCTTTATTCTCGCACTTAAGAGGATTTTTTCTACTAAATCTTCAAAACTTAATCCAAAAACTAAAGCTGCTTTGGGCACTAAAGAGTGAGAGGTCATCCCCGGCAAGGTATTCATTTCTAAAAAATAAGGCTGGCCTTTTGCATCTATCAAAAAATCTGCCCGTGCCGCTCCCTCGACTCCAAAAGCTTCCATCAACTGAAGACTGCTTTGCTGAATCTGACTTGCTAAACTCTCGGACAAGTCGGCTGGGCACTCATAGCGGGTCTTGTCGGACTCATACTTAGCATGATAATCATAAAAACCGCCTTCGGGAATAATTTCTAAAACCGGTAAGACCTGACCATCAACCCAAGCGACTGTGACTTCTCGACCTTGGATAAATTGTTCAATCAATACAGCGCCCGGCCACTTCCTAGCTTGTACCAAAGCTTCCTTTAATTCGTCAAAATGAGATACCTTGGCCAACCCTAGACTAGAACCTTCTGAGGCAGGCTTCACTACTAGAGGAAAAGCCAAAGAGTGCTCTAGCAATTGACTTTGAGAAAACTCTTGATCGGGCTTTAACGCTAAAAAACTGGGAGTTGCAAGCCCAAGACCTTTAGCCAATAACTTACTTAAAACCTTATCCATAGCCAAGGCTGAAGCCTTCACCCCTGACCCCGTATAAGGAAGCTTTAAAATTTCTAAAAGCCCCTGGACACAACCATCCTCACCATAAGCCCCATGAAGTCCATTAAAAACAATTTCGGCACCGGATGATTTTAATTGAGAAGCCAAGTCCCGACTCATGTCCAAAGCAAAAGCTTGATAACCCTTAGACAACAAGGCCTGAAGAATATTACGACCACTCTCCAAACTAACGTCTCTTTCTCCTGACAAACCCCCTAAAAGCACCGCAATTTTTTTACTCTTTACTAGATTCAAGATCTCTCCCCATCACTTTAACTTCCAGGTCTAAGTGAATATCAAAGACTTCTTTAACCTTATCTTTGGCTAGACCTATTAATGCTAACACATCTTTGGCCGTGGCGTCTCCTTCATTAATAATAAAATTAGCATGCTTATCACTGATGCGCGCTCCACCAACCCTGACGCCTTTAAGGCCTACTTCTTCGATTAGCTCGGCGGCAAAGTGTTTGGGAGGATTTTTAAAGACACTGCCTAAGTTGGGCTTATCCAAAGGTTGGGTCTCCCGACGACGCTTTTGGTAGTCTTGCACTTCTTGGCGGATTTTTTCGATTTCTCCTTTTTTAAAGGCAAAAGTACCGCTGACAATAACACCGGACTGAGGAAGCTGAGCATGACGATAGTCAAACTTAATCCTCTTAGCAGGAACTGAGTGAAGCTGTCCCTCTCGGTCTATTAATTCCAAGTTTTCTAAAAAATCCGAAACCTCTGCGACGCGTGTTCCTGCATTCATCCGGATCGCCCCTCCCACAGTGCCAGGAATCCCATAAAGTCCGGGCACGCCTACTGCCCCTTGTTCCACAGCCCATTGAACCAACTGGGGCAAGGGCAATCCAGCTCCTACCTTAACTCTAAGCTTGTCTTCCAAAGACTCTAAAGGCTCTAAGCTATCCAAGCCCTTGCCCAAAACTAAAGTCAGTCCCTCGAGCCCACCGTCTTTAATCAAAACATTAGAACCCCGTCCCAAAACCTGCCAAGGAACCTGATGCTCGTGACAAAAACTTAAAAGCTGAGACAAACTTTCCCCAGTTTGGGGATAAGCTAGGACTTCCGCGACTCCTCCCAAACGGATCCAAGTATAAGAAGCCAAAGAAACTTCTTCTTGAACAAGGTCTTTAAATTTTTGAGTAATCTTTTCCTTCCATTGAGAATCAGGCCCCTTAGGGACAAGAGACTGATCCACCAATGTTTGCAAAGCTGCTAGATCCATGGGGCTTTAAGTATTGATTTTTTAAAAAGCTGTAAAGGGAATCTTCTATAAAAACATTTTTTACTTTTAACACTAAGCCAATTAAGTCACTCTAAAGCTCAAAAAACCTTACCCAAGTCAGCAAGATGAAAAAAATAAAAACAAAAATCTTAACCCTAAGCCTTTTTCTAATCAGCTGCCTAAGCCTAACTAGCTTAAGTCAAGCCAACATGGCAGAGCCCTGGATTTACGAAAGCCCAGCAGCAAGCCCTTTTCTCAGTCAAGAAGCAGAGATTATTGAAGAAAAACTCACCATCATTCCAGACGCCACGAAGCACCAGACAATTTTTAAGGCCGAATATCAGATTAAAGTCTCCCGAAGCGGCAAACAAATTCCCTTACTTTTTTCTGCCATCGATTTTTTAAAAGACTTCAAAGTCAGCTTAGATGGCCAGCCTGTTCAATTAAAAAAACTAGAGCCCAAAAAGTTGATGGCAGACCCTCAATTATTACAAAATTTTTCTGCCTACTGGAAAAACCTTGCCCAAAACTTACAAACACAAGACTCCGACCCCAAGGCCGCGGAAAAAGACATTCAAATACTCTGGGCCCAAGACTTACACTCTTTTGAAGTCAACTTAAGCCAAGGCCCACACCTCATCCAAGTCAGCTACCTTGCCCAAGCCCGGCAAGATACTATTAAAGAAGAAAACTCCTTTCGCTACGACTTAAGCCCAGCCAAACATTGGAAGTCCCTGAACAAACTCTCCATCTTTTTAGATACCCAAAAATTTCCTAAATTTAAGAGCAACCTAGGCCCTGCTCATGGTCAAAAAGGCACTATCGTTTTCTGGGAATTTTCCAGGCTACCAGTAGAAGTCATCCACTTGGATTATCCCTCCTCCAGCTCTAGTCGGGTCCTCAGTTGGATCCGGGAGCAAGGACCCATGATTTTAAGCTTTTTAATTTTTGGAGTTTTAGTGGGTTTTCACCTAAAATCTTTAAAAAATAGACACAGGAAAAAAAGACTAAGCTACCTTGCTTGGCCAGTCTTAGCTGGTTTTTTACTCCTACCCTTCTCTGGTTTTTTTGCTTATTGGCTTTTAGAATTGGCGGGAAACCACTTACTAGCCAACTACGGCAGGCCCTTAAACCCTTACCTAGTCCTTTATCTAATAGCCCCACT
>JAGRNM010000191.1 GCA_020440745.1 Deltaproteobacteria bacterium | reverse complement strand
CCACCACCCAGACAAAAACCATTCACCGCAGCAATAACAGGTTTCGATAAGGTTTCGATAGCTCGCATTGCTCTTTGTCCTAAGGCACAAAAACGTTTAGCATCCAACGCATTCATAGCCTGCATAGACGCAATATCGGCACCCGCTACAAAGGCCTTGTCTCCTTCACCAGTAAGAATAACGGCGCCCACCTCAGTGTTTTGTTCTAAGTCAGCCGCTAGATTAATAAGATCTTGAAGCACAACTCCATTAAGCGCATTAAGGGCCTTGGGACGATTGACTTTAACAGTAGCAATAGAGTCTTTTACTTCAACCAAAAGAGTTTCATAAGTCATGGAGAGGATCCTTTCTTAGGAGGAAAACTTTAAGCATAATTATAAAAGCCACGACCGGTTTTACGACCTAGCCAACCGGCTTCCACATATTTACGCAATAAAGGACAAGCGCGATACTTAACATCGCCAAATTCTCGGTAAAGCACGTCTAAGACTGCCAATACCACATCCAAGCCCACAAAGTCACTAAGCTCTAGGGGACCCATGGGATGATTGAGCCCTAGTTTAATAGCCTGATCAATATCTTCGGCCGTACCCACGCCCTCGTATAAAACAAAGGCAGCCTCGTTTAAGAAAGGAATCAAGGTACGATTGACAATAAAGGCTGCGCTGTCTTGGGCGGTGACGATTTGTTTATTTAATTTTTCGCCAATCTCTTTGGCCACAGCATAAGTAGCCTCATCGGTAGAAAGCGCTTTGATCACTTCTAAGAGCTTCATGACTGGTACAGGATTAAAGAAATGTAGACCAATAAACTTATTTGGACGCCTGGTCACTGCTGCCAACCGAGTGACCGAGATAGAACTGGTGTTAGTAGCAAGTACGGTTTTTTCACTACAAATTTCATCCAATTGTTTAAAGAGCTCTTCTTTAGCTTGAGGGTTTTCTGTGATGGCTTCAATCACTAAGTCTTGATCCGCAAAATCCTGAAGACTAGTCGTCCAAGTAATGCGACCTAAGGTAGCCTTAAGGTCTTCGTCACTTAGCTTACCTTTTTCTACCAAACGACTAAGTCCTTTTTCGATCTTAGCCTTGGCTTTTTCATTTCTTGATCCATCCTTATCCGAGGCTAAAACGGTCAAACCTGCCTGGGCAGCGACTTGTACGATTCCGGAACCCATCTGACCTACACCAATAACACCTAGTTTTTGAATAGACATACTAACTCCTGTATTTAGATTAAAATTTTGCTTTGGCAAAAAAAATATTTTTTTAAATCAAAAATTAAAGAGCTTCTACCACTAAAGCTACGCCTTCTCCACCGCCAATACAAAGACTGGCCAAACCTTTCTTAGCACCGCGGTCTTTCATGGCATAAAGTAAGGTGGTTAAAATCCTGGCTCCGCTGGCACCAATAGGGTGACCCAAGGCTACTGCGCCACCGTGCACATTAACCTTATCAGCAGGAATCCCAATTTTTTGATTATTAGCCAAACTCACCACCGCAAAGGCCTCGTTGACCTCCCAAAGGTCAATATCTTCGGCCTTTAATTGAGCCTTGGATAGAGCACCGGCCATAGCCTTGCTAGGTGCCATGGTAAACCACTCGGGCTCAAGGCTAGCCTGTGCCTGAGAAACAATCTTAGCCAAAGGCTTTAAGCCTAGTTCTTTGGCTTTGGCCTCACTCATAATCACCAAAGCAGCAGCCCCGTCATTAATAGAGCTAGCATTGCCTGCTGTGACTGTTCCTTCCTTCTCAAAGGCAGCGTTTAATTGACCTAATTTATTGATATTACCTTTTCCTGGTTCCTCATCCGTATCCACCAAAATAGGATCTCCCTTACGTTGAGGTACGGCCACTGTCACGATTTCTGCTTTAAACTTACCTGATTCAATAGCAGCAAGAGCCCGTTTATAGCTTTCTGCACTAAAGGCATCTTGATCTTCTCGACTCACCTTGTATTCGCTGGCGCATTTTTCGGCTAAGTTACCCATATGAAGATTATGATAAGGATCCCAAAGACCGTCTTGAATCATGGTGTCTAGGACCTTGCCATGGCCCATCCTAAGACCAGTACGGGCCTTGGGAAGCGCATAAGGCGCTTGACTCATACTTTCCATCCCACCTGCCACAACGATTTCTCGATCTCCGGAACGGATCATCTGATCGGCTAACATGACTGCCTTAAGTCCAGAACCACAAACCTTACCAATGGTAAGGGCCCCCACCCCCTTTGGCAAACCAGCACCCAAAAGAGCCTGTCTAGCGGGAGACTGACCAACGGCAGCCGTCAACACATTGCCCATAATGACTTCTTCTACCTGATCGGGCTTAATACCTGCCCTTTCTACGGCAGACTTAATAGCCACTGCCCCCAATTGAGGAGCACTTAAAGAAGACAAGGATCCTAAAAAAGAACCAATAGGCGTACGGGCCGCACTGACAATAACACTTACTCTTTCAGTCATGGATGAACCTCCAAAAGGATTAATTTTAAAGTGGAAGATGAAAAACTGAATAGCAATTCAGTCTTAAGATCCCTAAAACAAGGAATGGTCTGGAAGTCAAACTGAATTAGGCAAAATCAGCAATGAGTTTTTTTCCCAAATCTTTTCAAGGCCTATTGACCCTTATCCCAATAAATGCTTTACCCACCCTATGAAACTAAAAATAGGCAGCGTTCCTTACCTTAATGCTAAACCTCTCCTTTATGGCTTAGAAGAAAACCCTGATTTTCAACTTCACCTAGCTCCTCCGGCCCAATTGGTTCCTCAAGTATTTAAAGGATCTTTAGACTTAGCCTTGCTTCCTGTCGTAGCCCTTTTGGAGCACCCAGAGCTCAAGCTAATTCCTGGCACAGGCATTGCCAGCCAAGGAGAAGTACAAAGCGTACGCGTCTTTTTTAAACATCAATATTCTAATCTACTTAATTGTCATACCTTTTGTCTGGATAAAGACTCTCAAACTAGTTCCTGGCTACTAAAGGTTTTATTAAAGAAAAAATACAACCGCGATTTAGAAGAAATCCAGTGGGTAGAAGACCCCAATCAAGCAGAAGCTTGCTTACTCATCGGTGATCCTGCTTTAAAACAATGGCATGAGGGACAGGTAAGCCTAGACTTAAGTCAAGAGTGGCATAATTATACAGGTCTACCTTTTGTCTTTGCCGCTTGGATGAGCTCTCAGGATTTATCTCCTTCTATCTTACAAATACTAAGCCAAGCTAAACAATCCGGAAAAAATGCTATTCCCAGTATAGCCCAAAAGCAAAAAATCCTTCCCCCTGACTTAGTCTTGGACTATCTCTCCCATGCCATCCATTACGACCTTAAAAGCGCTGAGCTTTTAGGATTAAAACTATTTTTAGAATGGGTGGAAGAATTGGGAGAAAAAAACTATGACACTAGACTCCGCTTTGTGGCGTAAAGTCAAAGACCACCAACGTCTAGAGGCCGAAGAGGCCTTAAGCCTACTTAAA
>JAGRNM010000190.1 GCA_020440745.1 Deltaproteobacteria bacterium | reverse complement strand
AGGATTTGAGTAGAATTGAACAATTAGCCAAAACCTTAGCGGCTTATTTGGATTAATGGATAAAGGAAAATTTTTTTTTGGATAACGAAAAAGCAAAATCGGGAGAATGGTTGCAATGGCTTAGTCAGCAAAAGGTAATTCTTTGTGCTGGTCCTGGAGGGGTGGGCAAGACCACCACTGCGGCGGCTTTGGCCTTGGGGGCTTCTTACCATGGGCTAAAGACTTTGGTGATGACTATTGATCCGGCTAAACGTTTGGCCGATAGTTTAGGGATTAAGCGTTTGGATTATCAAGAGCGTCGACTTAAAGCCCAGGAGTGGGAAAGTGCCGGTCTTAAACCCAAGGCTAGTCTCCATGCCTTGATGTTGGACACCAAACGTACTTTTGATGGGGTAATCCGTCGTCATGCCAGTAGCGAGGAACAAGCGAAGGCAATTTTAGATAATCCACTTTATAAACATTTATCTAATATGATTGGTGGATCTCAAGAGTACATGGCTATGGAAAAGCTCTACGAAATCCAGCAAAGAGGTGTTTATGATTTAATTGTAGTGGACACTCCACCTAGTCGTCATGCTTTGGATTTTTTAGAAGCGCCCGAGAGGATGAAGGGCTTGATTGGTGATAGCTTGCTCAAATGGTTTTTAAAGCCTTCTCTCTTTGTGGGTAGGGCGGGTTTTAGGCTTTTGGATCGTCCTTTAAAGCGTATTTTTAGTTCTTTAGATAAAGTGGCGGGTTATGATTTTTTAAAAGATCTCTCCGAAATGCTTTTGACTAGTGCGGGTCTTTTAGAGGGTTTTCATCAACGGGCAGAAAAAGTACAAGCCTTACTTAGTCATCAACAAACTTCTTTTATCTTAATTAGTTCTCCAGAAAAAATTCCTCTGCAAGAGGCTTATTATTTTTATGCAAGAATTTTAAAGTCCAATCAAAGACTGGGAGCTTTTATTTTTAATCGTGTGCATGAAAAACCTTTGCCTTTGGGAGAAGTGCTTCAAGATTTAAGTGTTAAAGCTAAGAAAGAGCTTAAGGCCTTACAAGATTTATTTGAACAAGCTGCTAATAAGGATGCTGCTCAACTAAAGGTTTTTCATGAGGCTATTAAGGTCCATCCAGAATGGCGGCTTAGCCTTAGACAAAACGAAGAAGATATTCATGATCTAAAAGGTTTATGGATTTTAGCCCAAGAGATCTTTGGCTAAGCTTTTAATGGACTAGTCTTAGTCTGGGTCCTTTGTTGTTTTTTGCAGGACTAATCTTAAAAAACTGATTGGCTTGATTGCCAAAGCCCGCACTGACTTTTTTGATTAGTTCTTTTCTTGAGTTTTTTCGATTGATGTAGCGCAAGACTCCCCACATAGGAACCTCTCCCCAATTTTTTAGTGTTTGGATATTGCTATGGGCACTTAGGTCTTCTTGTTTTTTACTTTGGCTTAAGACCACTCCCGCTACGGGGATGTTTTCTTGTCTTAAGTAGTGGTAAGAAAGTAAGGTGTGATTGATGGTGCCTAAACCAAGTCGACCTACCAGGAGTACGGGAAGCTTTAATACTTTAATCAGATCCACGATGCTCTTTTTTCCACTTAAAGGCACCAAAAGACCGCCGGCTCCTTCTACTAAGACCCATTCGTGTAATAATTGCAGACGTTTATAAGCGTAGACCAAGCGATCCATTTGAATCCGTACTTTTTGTCCTTTAGCTGCAATCCCGGGTGCCAAGGGGGCTTCAAAGGCATAGACATTGATTAAGTCCAAATCATCAGGGACGCCGGAAAGTCGTTTTAAGGTTTCGCTATCGCTGCCTCTTACGCCGCTTAAGGTGCCGCTTTCTACTGGTTTGTAGACTCCGCAATCGACTCCTAAAGAGCGAAGATAGGCTGCAAGCCCAGCAGTGACTAAGGTTTTTCCTACATGGGTGTCGGTTCCGGCTATAAATAATCCTGGCATGGTTTAGACTTGCTAAATCTCTTTGCCTTAGGTCAAGTCTTTTGCTTTTAAGGAGTCTTTTTTAAGTAAAGGAGTAAAAGTATGTATCTCTATAGCGATGGTAAGTTTTTAAAAGAAGAGCAAGTTTGTTTAAGCCCTTTGGATCGCAGTTATCTTTATGGAGAAGGAATTTTTGAGACTTTAAAGGCTCAAGAAGGACGGGTGTTGTTTTTTAAAGAACATTGGGAGCGTTTGTTTAAAGGCAGTCAGTCTTTGGGTTTTAAAATTAATTTTTCTGAGCAAGATTTGCACGATATTTTAATCGATTTGTTAAAGAAAAATAATTTTTTGGTAGCGCGTCTTAGGGTTACTTTGAGTCGCCAAAATCAGTCTTGGGAAGATCCTTCACCCAAGGATCATTTAAATCTCTTAGCTGTAGCTAGCCCTTTGACGGAAAAAGAGGCCAAAGAGGAGCTTTTTCCGGTAGAAGCTATTCTTTTAAGGGAGATTCGTTTTTTAAGCGATGCACTTTCTCATGTTAAAAGCACCAGTCGCCTGCGTTATTTGTGGGCCTACGCCCAAGCTAAGGCCGCCCATTGTAATGAGGCTTTACTTTTGGATACAGAAGGTTACCTTTTAGAAGGATCGCGTTCTAATCTTTTTTATTGGAACGGTAAGGCCTGGCAGACACCTAGTTTGGGTACGGGTGCTTTGCCCGGTGTAACCAGACAAGTGATTATAGAAATTTTTAAAGAAGCCAAGATTCCCTTTGAAGAAGTACGCGCCTTTCCGGAAGCTTTAAAAAATGCTAAGGAGGCTTTTTTAACAGGTTCAGTTAGGGGTATCAGTGCTTTAACTAAAGTGGATGGTCAGGCGATTGGAGAGGCCCAAGTGGGGGAAGAAACCCAAAAAGTCTTTAAGCTTTGGCAAACAAGGGTGGGGCAAGAGCTAGCAGATTAAAGATGGATGGATCATTGGCTTTTTGGATTTTAATATAGTCCTATCACTGTTTAATAAAATCTTAAGAAATGCTTTCTGTTAATTTTAAAATTTTTAGCGTGTGTTTTGATTTTTTTTATAAGCGTCTATTTTTAAAGTGATTTTTGAGTTTGCCCCAAGATTGTTGATAAGCCTCTTCTAGGCTAAATCCCTTTAATAAATAACTTAAAAGATAACTTCCTAGGCGGCAGCCTGTGCCTCTGGGATTGCCTGGCAGTCGCCTGTGGCGGAAGGTTTTGTATTGTTTTTGGCTGATTAGACTATCTTCTATCCATGCTCCTGTTTTTTGATGTCCACCTTTTAACAAAATCGTGGCATCTTTTTTTAGGTGCTTTAGCAAGCCCTTAAAAGACCCTTCTTGAGAGTCTGAGAGTATCCTGGCTTCTTCTAGATTGGGACTTAGCACTTGGACTTGTTTTAAAAGTGGTAGTAGGTCTTTTAAAGGCTTAGTGGAGTCAAAAAGCTGAGCACCGCTAGAAGACTTGAAGACAGGATCTAAAATGACTAGGTCAATTTTTTTGCTTTGAATCCACTGGGCCAGGGCTTTGGCATGGGCG
>JAGRNM010000018.1 GCA_020440745.1 Deltaproteobacteria bacterium | reverse complement strand
ACGCTTAGCAAAGTGGCTTTTAAGCCGAGGGCGAGTTCACACGAACCCAATGCAAGGACAAGGAGCTTTAGCAAAGCCAAGACAAGCTAAAGCCCAGGAAGGTGCTTTGGTCCCAACCTCCCCCAATGCCTTGGCCGTCCCCTCAGCCCGTGGTGGCTCACCCGCTTCAAGTCCCAACGCTCTCGCCAAAATGGGAGTGGGTACGGAAGGAGCCGAAGCAAGTCAAGAAGCTAAAGCTCAAGCAGAGGCTACTAGCGAAGCCCCCCAAGCCGTGAGCATTAAGTGGGAAATCCTCATCAACGGTGTCAAGCCAGAGCCTCAAGACCCAGACTATCATCCCTCCTATCGCTTTAATGGTTATTTAGTACCAGAGGAACAAAGGTCTCAAGCTTTACAAGACACAGAGTCTATCTACAACAGGACCTGGAGGATTCAAGAAATCAATGGAAACCAAGCGCTTTTGACAAGCCATTACCAAGGAAAAATCTACCAAGCCAAAATCCAAGTACAAAGCAACCCCGACTTGGGAAGGCTCTCTGATTATCAGGTAGACCAAGTGGTTGCCCTCTTGCCAGGGGTGCAAGGAGGCCTGGGGGCTAATTTAGAGGATATCACTCCCGAGATGGCTCAGGCTTATTATGGAGGAGAGGAAATCTTTGACACCCAGATGTCTAGTGTCCGCCAATCGTCAGAGATTAGACACTTTCGTCAACTAAGGGATCGCTTTATCAAGCTTGCCAGTCAACTAGAAGATCCAAAGACCGCTAGATTTCTCGCCTGGATGGAGGAACTTAACTTCCATTTTCCTCAAGAAGACAAAGAAGACTTAATGGATAAAGTGGACATGTCTGATCAAGCGGCAATCATCGAAATAATGGCTAATGGGGCCAGTGCCTTCCCTTTACCTTCCCAAGAGGAGCAAAGTAGATCTCAGTTTTTAGCCGAACTAGCTGATATAAGCAGCTTAAGTTATTATGACTTAGTGTATTATGCAGACCGTTATGTCTATTTAGCCACTTGTAGTTTAGGAGAATGTAGCGAGGAGTACCAGGCCTTAAATACTGCCACTAAACACTTTCCTGGTATCCTTATGGAGCCTGACTTTAAAGAGCTGGATATAGAAATTTTAAGCAACCGTTGGGCAACCGGTCATCACCCCCTCTATCTACTAAGAAGTCATGAAGAAGAAGCAAAAATCGATGGAGAATGGATGAACATCCCGGAAGCCTACCAGCACGATTGGGAGCATACTTATGTTAAAGCAACAGAAGATCCCAATCATCACCTTCACCTTAGCCATCGTATTGAGGAGATGGAGTCTCGCTTAAATTTTTTAGCATTTACTGAAACTCAAACTTGGGTTCAGGCCAAACTCTTAGAAATCTTTTGGTTTGAAGGCCACCATGACAATAGTGACCGCTATTCAAATAAAACATACTTTTTTAATGAACTCTTAGAACCTTTTCAAGAAGCATTGAAAGGTCCACAGGCTACTTGGGAACCCCAGCAAAGCCTAGGAGAAATTAACCGTGTTTGGAGAGAAAGAGATGGATTAATAACAGAACGAGAACCTTATATCATCTTAATAACGGAGCTCTGCAGTCCTAACTCTCCCTACCATCGTTATTTAAAATCTAGAGACATAGACCCCGAAGCCATTACTGCTCAAGAGCTCCTAGAAGCTTTTGAAACTTTTGAGGAATGGATCGAAGACTAGTGATAAATCTTAAATTTCTAAGCAACTAAAAACAGGTTCACCCGATGATAAGGCTCTAAAATACTTTGGGCTTTTTTAAGCTTTAAAAAATCTATTAATTTATTAAAAAATTGTAACCCCCCATGACAAAACCTATTGGTACCCCCTCCAATACACCACAGACTTTGGACAACTCCCTGCTAAGGGGAGAGAACGATCTACAGCTCCTTGAAGAAAAAACAAGAGAACAAGAACGTCATATGATATACGCAGGAGCTGTCGCCACGGCCCTAGGATCTATTGGAAGGTTATCCTTCCCTGATCGTATAGGCTACATGAACTCGATAGTAAAAATAGTTGGTATAAGCTTTTCTCACTCCCTATACCTTGAGTACAAAGAAAACCTTGCCTTTGTTGAAGCAGGAAAGCGTTCTACTATCCAGGCTGGATTAGACCTTACAGTGGATACTTATATTGGAGGTGCGTCTGGTACTTTTGCCATCTTTAGCTCTGGATTTGGAGTATTATGGGGAGGACCCATGGCCCTCTTAGGTGTTGGCATCGGCATTTTTGGAGGATCAAAAATTTTTGACGGTCTTCATTGGATCAAAGATCAAGTATGGCCTTGGCAAAGAAGTGAAGATGCATTTCCCTGGCAATATACATCCATCGAGATAGGACCACAGCTCAAAGCCTTAAAATAAGTCCTGATTACCTTAGTCAAAAACTTAAAGCTTTATTCTATTTTTTATTAAACGAAAATAAAAATGGATTACTTTTTTAGCTGAGTCGCTTGGCTCAACAAAAAATCATTAATTTCTTCAAGGTCACTCTTCTTTGGCAACCAAAGGGACCGCAAGACGTATCTTTTGCGCTTGGTCCTGATCTGTAAAAAAGAAAAAAAGAAAGGCCCTACTATTGTAATATGTTTTTGCAGCTTAATGATATCAAGGTAAGGGATCTTAACCGTATTTTTCAAAAGCAAACCATTGGGCAAGGTCATATAGCCTTCTTGCAAAATTAATTCTAGTTTTCCAAAAAGACTCTGAAACAACAAAGAACCAGCCACAAAAGTAAAAAAACCAAAGCCACACAAAACACCAAAAAAAATTAATAAAACTTGATCCCGTGGCCCTACAAAGAGTCTATCCACAAAAGACCAAGACAAGAGCAAAGTGGCAACTAATAGCAAAAAGGTAGAAAAACCAAACATCAATAAATTTAACCAAGACAAACGATAGAAATATTTTTTGGGCAGGGAAATCATAAACTCAGATCAATAGACTCAAAACCTCTTTATTAATCAGATTTAAAGAAAGCTCAACCCAAATCAGTTCCTAATCAACGCTATTTCTACAAAGGCCTATCTAAGTATCAAGTCCATAAATACTCAAAATTACACCTAATTCAGCAACTAAATAGGTCCAAATTTTAGGACTGGACTAAGTTCTTAAAATTTGATTATTCCTAGCAAAAATTACTACAAAAGGGGAGCTAGGTATGACTGCCAAGCCAGAAATGACTTCTCCACAAGATAGTCAAGTCACTCATAATAATCTAAATCAATCCTCTTTCCCTCAAGCTCAAGAAGCTATAGAAGTGCCTCTAGCGGAGGATATTCCCGAACTCCAAGCAGAAAGCTCTAAAACTGCCTACTCTGATATTTTCATCCACCGAGGTCAGTGGGAAGGCGGCGCTTCTTTTTACCCTGGTTTTAGCCAGCTTAATTCCTGGATTAGCATAGGCTGGTATCGAGAAGATATCCTGCCAACTGTTTATTTTAAAGGTATTGAACTCATAGACAATACTATTATTTTAGACAGAGCCTCTTTATTTTTAAGTCCAAACAGCTCTTTAGATATTATGGTTAATTTATGGCAAGGCTCAGCCAGACTTTGGCAATTAACTGGAGCTCGCTTTAGTTTAAGACACTGCCGCAAAGTTTCTGGCCCCTACGGTCAAGACCTTCCCAGTCACTGTAGGCTTCATGGTCAGGAAGTGGATGGACAAACTATTCCGCTACTAAGTAAAGCTCAGGAAAATTTCCCCAGTCTACTTAAAGAACCCAACGAAAAAGGCATCCAAGGCTACTTACCTCTAGATGTTTTATTTAAAGAAATCTCCAAATACAAGTTTATTAAAAAAACAGAGTATTCTTTATCCGACAATTTACAAAATTCCTTAGAAAAGTTTTGGCTCGAAGGCTATCAAATCAAGATAAGTCACTTTATCCAAGAGTTTGGATTAATGGTTCTCTGGGAAGGGGACATCTTTTTTACCTTAAGACCCCATGGAGAGCGATGGAGCTATGACTTAGATAGTGAAGATTTTTACCTAGATCTTTTACCGCACCAAGAAACTAATCAAGTTAGTTTAGAATCAGAAGCTCCTAGTTCTCAATCCTATCTATGGCTAGATCAAGCAAGCCTTAGCTCTAATCCTCAGGGCAAATTATGGTTGGATCAATGGATGTATCCGGGCATACATTTTAGCCAAGGGCCAATCGAAGGCACTGAAAAAAGCAAAGAAGTCAAAGTCAAAGCCAATCTAAAAGTTAATTTAAGCCTAAATACTCCTCTGGGAAGTTTAAACCTAAGTGGAATCCTCTTTGTCAAAGCCACGACTCACCACAATGAAAAAGGCTTTTTATGGAGCCAATTTTTTCTTTCGCTACAAGAAGCCAATTTAGAACTTATTGATCCAGAGTCTCATGAAAAAAAAATTAGCCTTAAAAACTTTCAATTAGATCTTATTTATAGTCAGTTACCAGAACAAAACCTAGGAGGCGCCTATTCAGCGTCATTTTATTTAAATACAGAGGATGCTTCTATCCCGCCTTTTCACTTTGATAAAATTCATCTAGGAACCGAATTAAACGCTTGGCAATACCAAGGAAGTGCCCTGCCAGAGGCAATAGAACTAAAAAGTTTTGAATTAATAGCTAAAGAGCAAGAAGAAGAGGAGGAGCTAACAATAGCTTCTGAATATACTGGCGAACTCTATTGGAATAGCGAACGATCCGAAGCCTATATTCCTCAAGGGGGTGTGAAAGCTAGAATACCCATGGGTCTTCTTTTAAGGACTCATTCAACCCAAGAAAACCCCAAGAATGGAAAAGCCTTAGCAAAACTCAAAAAAACTTGGAACCTACCAAGAATTTTAGAGTTTAAACTGGCTGGTAAGGACGTCTTTATCAATACCGAACTTCCTTTTATTAAAAGCGACTATGGTCTTAGCTTGGATCTTACCGGTTTTGGACTTAAAAATTCTCTAGGAGAAGAAGTAGCCGTCGGCAGTTTATTTTTGGGTCTCTTAGAACTGTCCCCTACCCGACTTAACGGCACCTTTTGTCTTAAAGAACTAAACCTATCCTGGTTAGAAGCCTTAGACTTTTATATTGGAAAAATTTCTCCCGATACTTTCTGCATGGTCACCGAAGACCCAGAAGTCAGCTTAGAAAGTGTCAAAAAAATTATTTTTTCCCAACAAAATAAAGAAATTAATGAGGTTAAGAAATGAGTTTCCCTCCTCTACAAGAAGTTAAAGTATTACAACAAAAAAAACTACTAGAAGCAGAAAAAGAACCTGCTCCTAGCCAGGAGCCCTCAGTTTCAGAAAGCACCAATCCTCATGAAACAAAGTATGAGATAAGTTATGCAAATGCTCGACAAAGGTTAGTTGAAATTGACAATAGAAACGTTATAAAAAAAAATATAGATCTGTCTTCAAAAAGCTTAACCACAGGTTCTTGCCCTTCAGGTTATAATTTACCTATCGAATTAGAAAAAGGTCCTTTAGCTACTTTAGATAAAAGTCAAAAAGTCGATGACATGCAAGCATGGAAGACAGCATTAAAGCCCTTGCTAGATCAAATAGACGGTGTCAAAATTTATTACCATCATATCCCAGTTGGTAGAGAAGCCCCAGGCACTTATGACCAAGAGGGATCAGCCCTTTATTTAAACACTAAAGTCCCTATTAAATCTTCACAAGATCAAGCTAGTCCTTCAAAAGACCTTTTAATACCTGATGCAACCTATGGAGAATTACTTCTTAGAGCAAATCGCATCCCTAACACTAATCGACTGCAGGTAACCGCAGGACTGGGATGCTTTAGGGAGGGCAAACCCAAAGTAGCACAAAAAGCATTAGGAAAAAAACGGCTCTTACCAGTGGATGGTTTTCTCTTAGTCCCAAGCCCACAAGTAAAAGTAAGAAGAAATGGAAGACTTAAAATTAGTGCCCCTAAAAAAAAGTTTTCTGAAGAGACTTCCATTTTAGAAAAATGGGGACAGAGACAACAAATTAGAAAAAGTTATCGCAAACAATTGGTAAGACACTATTGCCAAGATTACGACAGTCTCTTAGAAATCAGAGACACGGATTTAATTACAGTGGATCCTTTTAGTGATTCTTTTGCCGTTTATGTCAAACTAGAAAGAGGTCGAGGCAGTCTAAAGCACCGTGCCTTTATGGGAATAGCTGAGCTCTATGGACGACGCTATGGGATGCTATGGCCCACGCTATCTTCTGAAGAAAATAAAGGCTACCCGAGTGATCTACAAAAACTAAGAGCCGAATTACTGGAGGAAGGAAAATTAGAAGGAAAGACTCAAAGTAGTAATCCAGAGAGTTATGACCCCAACCAGCAATGGCTTGACGAGTCTGGCATCATCTTTACCAAACCTTACAATAACTCTCAGAAGGCAAAAATAGATAGTGAGAGACTCTGGAAAAATTTACAAGGGGTGGAACTAAACCTTGGCTCTATTCTTGACTTGTCTGCTCAGGTCCTTAGAAAGGATCTAGAAATCCTAAGTCAAGTAGAGGAAAAGAATTTACCCGAAATAACTTTAATCTTCAATTTTAGTGAGCCAAAAGTACTTGAGCTACCCTTAGGCAAAATCCATATTCCCGCCGGAGAAAACTTGAAGCTCAACCTACGATTAGAAAAAGGTGAAGAAAACATTCAAGGCAAAGTTCTCTCTGCCAGAGCTAAAATACGTTTAGACTTTCTTAATACTTATTATGAAGCCAACGTCTATTCATCTTACTTTGAAGCAAAGGGAAAAGTTCAATCTAAGATCGCCAGCCTTACTTTTCCTCTTAGGATTGACCAAGGAGAAGTTAGTTTAGACAACATCCCCTTTGAAGAATTAGAATTTAATTTTGAAGAATTTTATAGTCACGAGCTAGCTATTCATATTCCAGAATTAGAAGTACAGGCCTACTCCAAAGATATAGAATTAGACAAAGTAGAATATCAAGGGGACTGGAAAGGAAACATTGGATTACAAATAAAGGGGAAAAAAAATCGATCTTTAATTAATGAGATTTCTATTCAAGACAGCAATAATAAAATCCAATTTAGCCTCTATAAAGCACAATTAGACAGACTAGACTACACCCAAAGAGTTGGAGATGAAAACCTATATGGTGTGGGAGAAATTGAAAATCTAAACTTAGAAAGCGGGGGCTTAAGCACTCCTAAGTTGGGAAATTTTTGCCTTAAAGGAGGAGAAATTCCCTTTGGTACATGGGAACATTTAAATAATGATGAATTTATAAAGGTAGCAATTCCTCGCCTAGGGGCCACTGGTTTTCTATCCTTAAACCCGCGCACCGCACTAGGTTATCAAATCAACGGCTTTACTTTACAAGGCGAAGGGGAGATGCGTGGTATTAATTACTATCACAAACGCAAGCCGCAAAGCAGTTCTACCTCACAAAAATTAGAAGAAGTCCTTGCTATTAACCACATAAAAGGGAGCATGTTTGAAGACTTTATTGTAGATACTGATGTTGCTCAACTAAGATTAAACCTATCAGGCGAGGTCTATGACCCTTCCAAGCCACATTATACCGGTTCTTTTTATTTAAGACTTTTACATGACCAAGATAATATCTTAGAGCCTGACTTAGATTTTGATTTGTCCATGGAGGTCCCCTATACTAAGATTGATCTTTCCATTCCCCACCTTTATCAAGGTAGCTCTATTCATTTAGAGAGAGAAGATAATGAAATATTCAACGCCCGCCTACGCCTAACCCCTTTTTATTTAAACTTAGAAGGAAGCTTAAAAATCAAACCGTATATGGAAGTACCGTTTGATTATCAAATGGAAGCCTTTAAACATAAGGGTAGCTTTAATGAGTTTAGCATCGCTGGTGATGGTGGTCTGACTATTTCTAGACAAGAAGACAATACCTCTATAGACTTGTATTCTGATCAAAGATCCACACCCTTACAGTTAAATTGGCATATAAACTCCAAAATCAATTCAGAAGACTTTGGTGCTAAGATGCAAGGCCAATTAGAAGGAGTCCATCTAAAACTTCAAAAAGATAACAACAATACCAAAACCTTAGATATGCAAGTACAAGGGTCTGTTTTTATGCTATATGGAATCACGGGACCCAGTTTACTAGCCACCTCATGGACAGAAGCCGCTAGTCAATTACCTTCTTGGGTTCCTTCCTTAAGCGAACTAAGTCCAAAAAAAATCTCTCCAGAAGAACATCGACGATGGATCAATCCTTTAGTCAAGATGGCACCCGATTCTCTAAGAGGTCAACTCTGGCCTCATACGGGGGCAGAGTTTCTTTATCTGGGAGATTTCCACTTAAGAAATCAAGGGGGTAAATTTAGTCTAAGAGGACAAAATTTAGGTTTGCATCTTTATCATGACAAACCAGGCAATTTAATTATTTTGGGCTTACCTTCTTTTCATATAAGTCAAGGGCGAAGAAAAGTAAGGACTAAACTATCCAACCCTTATCTTCCTTTAAGAACTGCTTCACCTATCAAAGGTTTTAGTATTGAAAGCGAAGGAAAAGCTAAACTAAAGCCAGAAAAAGAAGATTTTCCTCTTTATCTACCCAAAGTTCCACCACCTCCCATAAGCCCACAAATCAAAGCAGGACTACTCTGGTTAAGCCGAAGATTTTAAATCTGTTTTTTTATTATCCTATACAAAGACAGAGATATTTTCTGGACAGGAGAATCCCCGTTAAATTATTTTTTATATAAGGACTAATCACTAAACCTTGTTAGCATCTGAAGACGCAACTCCGGCCTAATAACAAAGTAGGCCTCCACAAGTAACTGACGTATTTGCTCTCTTGTGGCTGGAGTGCTTAGTCCATAAATATCTTCATTAATGCTTTTGACAAGGGTGTTAGGATTTTTGACAATAGCATTATAGCCAAATAAAGTTACTCCTAGACTAGCTAAGGCGATTAATTCTTTCTGAGAAGGTTTTGGATGCACTCGTAAGTATTGTTGAATGACTCGACTTAAAGTGCCCATTGGGACCTCACCTAAAGTATCTCTTACTAAAAACTCAAGCTTGTTTAAAAAATTTACCCTAAGCTCGGCGTTGCCTTCTTTAACTAAAAGATTAGTAAAAGTATTAAGATAGTCTAAACCATGGGGATCCATCAAACGCTCAGGAGCGTCTTGTAAAATTTTAGGCATAAGCTCTATTACATGCATTTTTTGCGAATCAGACAAAAGCTGAAAAATCTCTAAAATGTACTTAAACTCATAAGCTCTTGTCTTAGGGTTTGGTTTATAGGCAATCGCCTGAGCCATGCCAAAGACTACTTCCGATCTCTGTGTACTAGATAAGCTGCCCACTAGCTCCTGCCATTTTTTCCATACAAAATGATCCAAAACATGCATCCTCTTACCAGGAGCCGCATAATTCTGCCGTCTATGCTCAATCACTTCTTGAAAGATCTTCACTGCCCTTAGAAGCTCGGATGGATCTTTGATTTTTTTCGCTAGTTCAAAAAGCCTTTTAAAAGCAGCAACGTTCTCTTTAGTCTCACCGGACCTTATTCTACTTAATTGAGCTTGGAAGGCCTCCCAAAAAGAACTAGGTTTTGTTGGAGACTGTCCTCCTCCTCCAGCTCTACCAACTGCAGGAGTAGCTCCACTACCAGTAGCACTAGAACCTTGGGAATCTCCTTCACTTTTTTCCGTTGCATAAAGCTCCGGCAAAAGTCTTAACCTAGCCGGACTAGTCCCAGCCACCTGATGCTCTGTTTTACCAATAGGATCCAAAACTCGATCGTGGCCTACTGCCATTTGCATGGGCTCTGACCTAATTGGAGCATCATTAGCCGCATGGTTCTTTTTTTCATAAGGTTTTGTATCTTCAAAACTTACTCGAATCTGGCCCTTTACTTTGGGACTGCCTTGCCTAGGTTTAGACAAGGACAAAGACATCAAAGCCCAAGCATCTAAAAGTTCGGCAGTATTAACACTAAAAGCCGCCGTATAAAGTATACTTGCACCAAAAGACTCAGGACTAGTGGTCTCTTGCCAGGTTTGAAGAGGATCGATTTGTCCTCGGCTGATTTTTTCAAAAAACTTTTGACCAGAACTCACTCCATGAATACCAGCAACGCTTCTTAAAAAATTGCTAAAACTTCCTAAGGCATTAGAACCCGTCAAAATCTTCAAGTTAAGATAATTGGCAATCATCAAAATAGCTACTTGCTGCCAAGAATAGTTTTTGTCATCCAAAGCAATCTGCAAGCCACTTAAGGCAAAAGGCGCACCCCTGTTAGCTAAATTAATTAAAGTGGCAATACTTTCTTTACCAAGTTCTAAAGCTGAACCCCCTCTAACAATGCCTTCTCGTAAAATTCCCATGCCTGCATTAAATAACAAAGCGTGCTTGCCAATTTTTTCAGCAACTAAAGCAAACTGACGAACGCGCAGATGACTCTCTATATCCAAAGAAACTTCTTGAGCATGAAGCAAAGCCAAATGCTTCTGGGCCTCCTCTAGCTCACCTGCTTGTAGTTGGGCATGAACCTCAACATAGCCTGCTAGCATAGACTCATAAAGCCCATGACTACTGGGGATCTCGGGATTAAAAAATAAATTATCTTTCCACAAAACTTTGTTTTTTTGCTTATTAGTGACAAACAAAAGATCGGCCAAAGGAGAAGCAAGCACCGCAATGGAATCAAAATTAAAATAAGCTCTATCGGTCTGATCTGCTTTTTTAAGGGCCTTTTGATAATAATTAATCTTAGACTCGCTCTCATAATAGGCAATAAATCTATCTAAGTCGGACTCTAAAGCTTCAAAGTCTTCTTGAAAAAGCGATTCGCCCTGTCTAATGATGTCTAGTTTTAACTGACAAGCATCCAACAAACGCAGTGTCACAGCGCTTAAGGGTATGTCAGAGTTTATCCTCACTTCTTCAAAGTCATAATTTAAAGTAGCCGAAAGCTCTTCAAAATTTAAACTAGCTCTAAGTTGATGCTCAAGCGTTTGTAAGTCTTCGAATGCTTCGGCACTTATCCAAGGACTATCTAAATCCTCTAAGCAAGATTCTAAAACTTGTAACTTTGCTTGAGTGGATTGGTAAAAAGGATCTTCTACAACTGCAAGCTTAGCAAATTGCTCACGATACTTACTTAAGCTCTGCTTTTTAAGCTGCCACACAAGGTAAGCCCGATTAAGATCTTGAGCCTCATCAGTAAAGGCCAAGAGCTCTTCGGTCTCTAAAAACAAAGTCTCTTCATTAGAAAAGTCTAGATCTTCCAGCCGCCTTTGCAGATCCTGTAGACCAAGCTGAATTTGCCAGGGCCAAGGATCAGCACTCTCTTCGTCTGCTTCTCCCTCTAGCCCCCCTAGATCTTGACTATCCAACTCCATTAAACTTTGCTGACACAACTCAGAGAGGGCAAAAAGCACAGTGTTAATTAAATACGCTCGATAGTGGGCACTCGCTTCTTGTAGCTTTGCTAGATTGTTTGATTCTGCAAAGTTTTGCGCTAAAGGCTGATCGGATACTGCCTGAGGCCAGGTCATGGACTCTTGCAAAGCTAATTCCAACTGTTCCGAAGCAAGAGGCAATAACAAAGAAGCATTGAGTGTGTATAAAGCTTCCAACTCCTCCTTAGAAAACCCCATAAGAGGAAAAAAGGATAACTCTTCTTTCTGAGCAGACACTAAGGAACCAAATAAAGTGGGAATACTAAAAACCCCCCTTTGCAAAAGCCCACTGGCTTGGGTCATGAGTTCTGGAATAGACGACCCAGAAATAGGTTTTTCACAAACCAAAGATTCGTAGCCCTCGACAGGGCCTAACTCACAATACAAAAAATTTCTACGATGAACAAAGTCTCTTTCTCTCATAACAACCTCTTTAAAAATAACACTTTTATTTACTTTTAATTAACCCGTACAAGACCTTGAACACCCTTACATATCGAAACCTATCAAAGAAGGTTGCTTAATAAAAAAAATTAAATAGAGGTAAGCTTAAGGTAAAAAAAACTGACTAACTAGTTTTCCTTAAAGACAAACAACAAAAATAGCTTATCAAAAAAAACTTATAAGCTATTAATAATTAAAGAAAAATTTAAATCACCAGACTTAGTCTTTTATCAATACAACTAATCCAAGCTTGCCTGACTGAAAAGTTGACCTGGCTATCTCCCCATGCTAACCACTTCCAATTTTCATCTTCCACCCCTGAAAATAAGGAGTTTTTTTCATGGCTACTATTTTTTATGACAAAGATGCCAACCTAGACCTCTTAAAAGACAAAAAAATTGTCATCTTTGGTTTTGGCTCCCAGGGACATGCCCATGCCCTCAATTTAAAAGATTCTGGTTTGGATGTTAGCATCTGTCTTAAGGAAGGCTCCCAATCCATCGCCAAATGTGAGGCTGCGGGACTTGCCGTACGCACCAATGCTGCCCAGGCGGCCGCCAACGCCGATGTGGCTATGATTCTCATTCCTGATGAACATCAAAAAACCCTTTACGAAAAATGCCTCAAAGACAACCTCAAAAAAGGCGCGGCTCTCTTCTTTGCCCATGGTTTTAATATTCACTTTAAAAGAATTGAACCCAGAGGCGATTTGGATGTGATCCTCATTGCCCCTAAAGGTCCTGGTCACTTAGTACGAGACCAATATCAAGAAGGCAAAGGTGTTCCCGGACTCATCGCTGTAGAGCAAGACGCTAGCGGTCAGGCTCAAGCTATTGGTTTAGCTTATGCTAAAGGCATTGGCTGTACCCGCGGCGGAGTCATCAAAACTACTTTTAAAGAAGAAACCGAAACCGACCTCTTCGGTGAGCAAGCCGTACTCTGTGGCGGTCTGACTAGCCTTATCCAAAAAGGCTACGAAACTTTGATCGAAGCGGGCTACCAACCGGAAGTAGCTTATTTTGAATGCTTGCATGAAGTAAAATTAATCGTTGATCTTATCTTTACTGGCGGCATCGCCAATATGCGTTACTCCATCAGCGACACCGCCGAATATGGCGACCTAACCCGCGGCCCTCGCGTAGTGGACGAACACTCTAAAGAACAAATGAAAAAAATCTTAGGCGAAATCCAATCCGGCGCCTTTGCTAAAGAATATA
>JAGRNM010000189.1 GCA_020440745.1 Deltaproteobacteria bacterium | reverse complement strand
GCTACTCCTAGTATGAACCTAATCGTCACTGGAGAAGAAGCAGCCCAAAGCCTAGGACTAGCGGTAGATCGTTTTAGAAAAACTACCTTTGTAGCCGCCTCCCTGATGGTAGGAGCTGTCGTAAGCCTAACGGGTTTAATTGGTTTTGTAGGATTATTTGTGCCCCACTTAATGCGCCTTTTTTTAGGACAAGACCACCGCAGTCTTTTACCCGGAGCAACACTCTTTGGCGCTAGTTTATTAATTTTAGCCGACTGGGGATCGAGGGATTTATTAAACCTAGTTGGCCGAACCAGCCAATTACCCGTGGGAGTCATTACGGCCTTAATCGGGGGTCCTTTATTCTTTTATCTTTTAAAGCGTTCTATGGGAGACAAGCAGCCTTGATCTATGAAGTCCACAACTTAAGTTTTAACTACGGCCAAGATCAGGTTTTAAAAGAGATTAGCTTTGATTTAAAGGCTGGAGAGGTTTTAGGAATTTTGGGTCCCAATGCCTGTGGAAAGTCCACTTTATTAAAAATTCTCACAGGTCTTTTAAAAAATCCCCACGGAAAAATTAAAGCTTTTGGAAAAGATTTAACACAATGGGAAGCCAAGGCCCTTGCGCAAAAGCAAGCCTACCTTCCTCAAAACCCCTCTTGGGACTTTCCTTTTTCTGTTTTGCAGTTTGCACTCTTAGGCCGCTATCCCCATCAAAAAAACCCACTCCACGATAGTCAAGAAGACTTCAACCTAGCTCAAACTAGTTTAGTCCGCTGTGGGCTTAAGTCTAAAGCTCATCAAAAAATTCAAAGCTTAAGCGGCGGAGAAAAACAAAGACTCCTGTTGGCAAGAGCTTTGACCCAAGAGCCTCAGGCCCTACTTTTGGACGAACCCTTAAGCCACCTGGATCTCAAAGGCCAATGGCAGCTCTTAGATTTGTTTAAAAAACTTCATCAAGAAGAAGGCTTAAGCAGCCTCGTGGTCTTACATGACCCTCACTGGGCTCTCCAAGCCTGTGACCGTTTATTAATGATAAAAGCAGGAAAAGTTTTTAAAGAAGGTCCCACAAAAGACTTAATCGTACCTGAGCTTTTGAGTGAACTCTATGAAGTGCCCCTCGACCTGTTTAAACCACAAGAAAAAACACTTAATATTTTTTCTCCACATAGCTTTTAAAATCCTTAGGAAGAGGGGAACGAAACTTAAGTCGTTTGCCACTAAGAGGATGGGTCAACTCCAAATAAGAGGCATGCAAAAAGTGCCTAGCTACCTTGCTCTTGCTACCATAAAGCTTATCTCCCACCACAGGATGTCCCAAGCTAGAAAAATGCACCCGCACCTGGTGGGTTCTGCCTGTATGCAACGTGGCTTCCACTAAAGTAGAATCTTTAAAACGTTGTTTCACTTGATACTCGGTAATGGCTCGTAAGCTAGGAGACTTGGACTGAAACACTATCATCTTTTTACCACTACTGTCTTTTTTAATAGCACGATCAATTCGTCCATGATCAGGCAAACCAGAGCCTTCTACCAAGGCTAAATAGCGTCTGACCAAACGGTGTTCCTTAAAATCCAAAGACAGTTTATTGGCTCGTTTATTTAAAGTATAAACCATCAAACCACTTGTCTGTCGATCTAAGCGATGCATGAGCCCCACATAGGGATAGGGCTTGTCTGGATGGGCCCGTTTTAAATAATCATTAATATCATCCACTAAAGTAGAACTTGTAACCTGACCAGTTTTTTCGCAAGCCACACCAGCGGGTTTTTCTACGACTAAGAGATCGCTATCTTCATAATGAATTTTTAAATAACGCTCCAAACGCTGCCCACTAGCCGCTGAGCTTTCTAAAACCTTAACGGTCTCGCCAGCTTTTAGTTCCCAAGAAGCAATAATCACCTTTTTGGATCCCACCTGAACTCTACCAGCATCCAAAAGACTCTTGGCCTTTTTACGACTTAAAGATAAAGCTTGAGACAAAAAAAGATCGAGGCGAATACCCTCTTGGCTTTGGTCAACTTGAAAACTTTGCATCATGAAAAAGACTCTCCTCCTATGATCTTAAGCTAAAAGCAAGGATCTTAAAATAGAAGCTCTCCAATCGGGTTTACCTGAAGCATCTTAAGTTCTATAAGAAAGAAGTTCTTAATTGCTGGGTCGCTATACCCTGTTGCAAACAGCGAGGGATAAGGCTTCCTTCGGATTAAAAAAACAAATCCAGAACAAGGCTTGTCAAAGAGAAGGGCCAAAGACCAAAAAAGCCAAAAAACAAAGGATCCAAAAAATGAAAAAATTTAAACTACTCTTTATCGCAGACCCCTTAGAAAACTTTGACCCCGTTGCAGAAACCACCCTTTATATGATGCGAGAAGCTCAAAAGCGAGGTCACCAAGTGTGGTATGCACAAGCAAAAGACCTAAGCTTAGAAGACCAAGAAGTCCAAGTACAGGCAAGTCAACTAAGTCTAAAAAGTGGCAAAGATTTTTACCGCATCATTAAACGACAAAAAAGCCCCGCCCTAAAATTTAATGCTATCCTCTTAAGAAAAGACCCGCCTTTTGATATCCCTTTCTTAGAACACCTCCATCTACTTGCCCGGCTAGAAGGCCAAATCTACCTTGGCAACCGCCCCAGCGGTCTGATGCTAGCTAATGAAAAACTCTTTGCCTTAGAATTTGCCGACTTTGTTCCCCCCACCTTAGTTAGCTCCCAAAAAGAAGAAATTCTAAAATTTATCCAAAAACAAAAACAAGGAGCCATTATAAAACCCCTTAACCAAGCCGGTGGACGGGGCGTCTACTATCTTAAAAGCGCTCACGCAGAAAACTTAAACTTAATATTAGAAAACGCAACCCAAGGCTATCAAAGGCATCTCTTAGTCCAAAGCTACTTGCCAGCTGCTAAGAAAGGCGACAAAAGAATCCTATTACTCAATGGAGAAATCCTAGGAAGTTTTCGCCGCATACCTGCAAAAGGAGAACACCGAGCCAACCTACACAGCGGAGGACAAGCAAAACCCTGCTCCTTAAGCACTCAAGAAAAAAACTTAGTAGAAAGTCTAAGAAGCCCCCTAGAAAAAAGAGGCTTAGATTTTGTAGGCTTAGATCTAATTGACGAATATTTAATTGAGATAAATACGACTAGCCCTATGGGTCTTCATGAATTAAAAGAGTTGTATGGTAAGAACTTCAGTAAGAATTTTGTTAATTTTTTAGAGACAAAAATAAATCTAAACCTCTAAATTATATCGTTTTTTTATTGGGATTGTGTTCTAAGTTGTCAAAATTATTAATCTTATTTTTTTTAAACAAGACAGTTTTAATATGCTTGCTTTTCGTCTCTTCTTTTACTAAGAACTTTGTCACAAAAAATTAGCACCTTTTCTGCCCAATGGACGAAAAAGCTTACAATGCATGGGACGCAAATTTTTTTCCTCCTTACCTCTACTTAAGGAGTTTAAAAATTTTCTGTTTCTGGGGCATGGGGCTTAAACCAAC
>JAGRNM010000188.1 GCA_020440745.1 Deltaproteobacteria bacterium | reverse complement strand
TCCCCCTCAGGAATCTGGGCAAAACATTGCCGCAAGATTTTTATCGATTGCCTGATTTCCCGCACACGACAAACAAAACGATCAAAACTATCCCCTAAAGTACCCTTCTCTCCCTTACCCACAATGACTTCAAAGTCTAGTTCGGGATAAATCGAATAAGGCTGATTACGCCGCAAATCATAATCCACACCCGAACCTCTTAAATTAGGACCCACCAAGTTATAAGCCAAGGCCTCTTCTCTAGTAATAATAGCCACATTGGCCAAACGCTCGATAAAAATCTTGTTACTACAGACTAAGGCTTCAAACTCATCCATCATAGGTTCAAAGGCATCTAAAAACTGTAAAACCTTTTCTGCCCAAGCAGGAGGCATGTCATAGCCTACGCCGCCAATGCGTACGTAATTATAAGTAAGACGCTGGCCACAAAGGGCTTCCATTAAATTATTAACCTTCTCACGTTCCTTTAAGGCGTGAATAAAAGGTGAGGCCGCTCCCACGTCCATAGCCATGGTACCCACAGCAATTAAATGACTAATAATTCGGTTGAGTTCAGAACTAATCACTCTCAAGTACTCAGCTCGCTTAGGGATTGCTAAACCTAAGAGTTTTTCTACAACCATGGCATAGCCTAAGTTGGCATTCATAGCGCTGACATAGTCAGCCCGATCCGTATAGGGCATAAAGCCCTGATATTCACAAATCTCCCCAATCTTTTCGATGCTTCGGTGCAAATAACCCACATCGGGAATCGCTGCATGCATGACCTCACCATCGGTCTTGACCACAAAACGGATCACGCCGTGAGTTGAAGGATGCTGAGGCCCCATATTAAGGAGCATTTCATGGGTTTGAATCGCCATGGTTACTTTTACTGCTTGGTTGTTTTTTGTCAGTTATTAAGTTTTCTGCTCACTAACAACCAACAAAAACAATTTTTTAAACTGCTTCCTATGGTGTTCCTAATAAACTAGGTCGTGTCGTCTCAATGCCGTGGTAGTCTTCCTTAGGCTCATAGTCCTTCCGTAGAGGGTGCCCTTCCCAATCGTCAGGCAATAAGATCCGACGTAAGTCCGAGTGTCCCTCAAAGACCACTCCCAACAAATCATAAGCTTCCCGCTCTAACCAATTAGCCCCAGGGTAAAGTCCCTCTACCGTAGAAACCTTAGCTGCCGACTTAGGGACACGTACTTTTAAAGTAAAAGAATGCTCCTGAGTATAAGAAAACAAATG
This sequence comes from Deltaproteobacteria bacterium, assembly GCA_020440745.1. Lineage (GTDB taxonomy): Bacteria > UBA10199 > UBA10199 > DSSB01 > DSSB01 > JAGRNM01. Next base: position 2,261 of record JAGRNM010000188.1, on the reverse strand, counting down.
ATAGACCACATCCAGCTCATCAGGTGGAGCATCCACACCTGTTAAATTACTCAAAGTTTCAAAAGACAAGCTTGGCTCGGTCTTTAGAAAACTTAAAATCTCTACAATCTTAGCAGCTGGCACCAAGACATAAGGATCACCCGCCTGATCGGTGACCGCTTTTAAGTCTTCTGCTCCCAATTTTTCTGTGAGCTTTTTTAAAATCTCTTCAAAATTCATTTTAACTCGTTATTGATTGTTAGTTGTTTGAAAAGAAAACTAACCACCAATCAAACTGCCCTCCTGGCAAACTTCTCTTGCATCATTTTTTCCTGAATCTTGAGCAAACCTTGAGTCAAAGCCTCAGGTCTAGGTGGACAACCGGGCACATACACGTCCACCGGAATCACCTTGTCCACACCCTTGACTACCGAATAAGCCAACTGAAATAAACCCCCACAATTGGCACAACTACCCATACTAACCACATACTTAGGCTCAGGCATTTGCTCATAAAGCACCTTTGTCCTCAGAGCCATCTTATAAGTCAAGGTCCCAGCCACAATCATTAAATCAGACTGACGGGGAGTAGCGCGAAAAACCATTCCAAAACGGTCCAGATCCGCTCTAGGTCCACCTGTCTGCATTAACTCAATCCCGCAACAAGCCAGGCCAAACAACAAATACCAAAGGGAGGAAGCCCTTGCCCAGTTGAGCACATCATCAACCTTAGTAGTCACAATATTATTGGGCAACTGCCCTTTTAAAGAGAGATCCATCATGAGGAGACTCCTTATAAAAAAACTTAAATCGCTGTTGCGTCTTCTGGCCTAGAACGGGAAGTTTCACCTTCGGAAACCAATTCTTTAAACCACTGAAGACCTCCCTTGGCCCACACATAAACCAAACCTACAAATAAAATAAGACTAAACACCCCTATCTCCACAAAAGCAATTAGGCCCTTCCCTTGAGCGATCCAATCTTTAAAAACAACAGCTACCGGATAAACAAAGGCAATTTCTACATCAAAAATCACAAAGATAATGGCCACCAAATAATAACGTAAGTTGTAATTAATCCAGGCATTTTCTACCGGCAACTCGCCACATTCGTAGATAAGAGACTTTTCTAAAGTGGGAAAACTAGGCTGAAGCAAACTGCTTAAAAACAAACTGACACCAACAAAACCGGCACCCACTAAAATAAAGACTAAGATATTGGCAAAATTAAAAATCATTTGAAAAATTAAGAGGCTTAGGACCTTGTTTTATAAGACAAACTGAGGCGGCTATAAGCTAGAGGATAAATGCCGTCAAGCATTTCAAAAATTAAGCTTAGCTTCCCTATTAATTTAGAGCGGGCCTCCTTTAAAGTACCCAGCAAGACCCTTAATTTAAATGGGATTTGATAAATTTTTCGATGGCCAAAATATTGTCGTTATAAAGCCCCTGAAACTCAACAGCCACTCCTTGATTAGAACGACGATTTAACTCCGCGCTTAATTTGACAGGCTTATTCTGATTAGGAAGATGGATAACTAAGTCTAAGTCTTCAATATTAGGAGGTAAATTTTCTTCCTTAAGCTTAAGAAACATACCTCCACAGCTAATATTAACGGTTTTAGTTTTTAAAGGCTGTTGTCCTAACTCCACTTCTACCGGAACCTGTGTCTCAAGACGACGAAAAATTCTTTTCTCAATGTAATTCATCAAATCCCCCCCTGATTTTAGCTTTTATTTTAGAATTAAAGCAGAAAGAATTTTTGTTTGGAACCTCCCCAACAAAGTCTTTATGCAAAACAAAAATTAAAAACGTGATTTTTTTTAATAACTTAAATGAATTCTCTTGTTTAGCCAAGTCTATTCATTAATTTTATTAAATCTTGAGGAGCTTATTCTAACATATTTGAGGCCTAGAAGTAAAAAAGTCTACTGTAAGCCGATGTTAGTCACCTCAATGTCCTTAGCCCGAGTAAAATCAGCCATTTTACCAAAGAAGCGCGTTTCTTCCCGCCGACTAGACTTAAGATTAGAAATAACGCTCTTAGCCACATTCCTCAATGTAACCACCGAACCTTGTCCTCTAGGAATGACGTTGACTGCTAAATAATAATAAGCTCCCACGGTTCCAAAATCCTTACGATTGAAGACTTCAACATAGTGGCTGTCAGAAGTGGTCGGCTGCCAGTGGGTCTGAAGAGATTTGCTCTGTTCGTTGTCTTCTCTTAAGGAATAACCCAAGTAGGCTAAAGATTCTTTAGCCGCTTGATAAGCTGTTTGGGG
>JAGRNM010000187.1 GCA_020440745.1 Deltaproteobacteria bacterium | reverse complement strand
TTGCTCAAGTCGTAGTCCAAATCTAAATAATGATCATTAAAGCTATTATTTTGTTCCGGATCTAAAACCTCTAATAGAGCACTAGAAGGGTCTCCCCTAAAGTCCATGCTCATCTTGTCGATTTCGTCCAAAAGAAAAACTGGATTATTAGAGTCGGCCTTTTTTAAAGACTGAATGATCTTACCAGGCATGGCACCAATATAAGTACGACGATGCCCACGGATCTCAGCTTCGTCCCGGACACCACCCAAAGAACAACGGACAAATTTACGCCCAATGGCCCTGGCAATACTTTTACCCAAAGAGGTTTTACCTACTCCCGGAGGACCCACAAAGCACAAGACAGGCCCTTTCATTTTATCTACTAGGCTTTGGACTGCAAGATACTCTAAGACACGCTCTTTTACTTTTTTAAGTCCATAATGATCTTCATCCAAAACGCTTTGAGCTTCTTTTAAATCAATCTTATCTTGGGTAGTTTCATACCAAGGCAAGGATAAGACCCAATCAATATAGTTACGCACTACCGTCGCTTCAGCGCTCATGGGGCTCATCATTTTTAATTTCTTAAATTCTTTTTTGACTTTTTTACTGGCCTCAGCACTAAGCTTTTTGTTTTTAATTTTTTCTTCTAGCTCTTGATTTTCGTTTTTAAACTCGTCGGTCTCACCAAGCTCTTTTTGAATGGCTTGCATTTGCTCATTAAGATAATATTCTTTTTGAGTCTTCTCCATTTGCTTTTTGACTCGACCACGAATTTTCTTTTCTACCTGCAAGATTTCAATCTCACCTTGCATGAGTTCGTAGAGTTTCTCTAATCGCTCCACTGGAGATTCTAATTCCAAGATTTTTTGTTTTTCAGGCAGTTTAAGATTAAGATGGGCTACAATGGTATCGGCTAAACGAGCAGGATCCTCAATCCCAGAAATATTACTAAGCAACTCAGGAGGAATACGCTTATTGAGTTTTACATAACTCTCAAAGGTAGCCTTGACCGAACGCATGAGTGCTTCTCCCTCTAGACTTAAGTCAGGGCTAGAGATGATTTCTTCAACCTCCACCATAAAGTAGTTTTGATTACTCACATAACGCTTAATCCGACCTCTAGACCGACCTTCTACCAAAACTTTTACGGTTCCATCAGGTAGCCTAAGCATCTGAATAATCGTACCCAAGGTCCCTACCGAATAAATATCTTCTGGCTTTGGATCGTTGGTTTTGGCGTTGATCTGGGCAGAAAGAAAAATATCTTTACCCGTATTCATGGCTTCTTCTAAAGCCTCCACGGATTTTTCCCTGCCTACAAAGAGAGGAACCACCATATGGGGAAAAACAATAATGTCACGAAGCGGTAATAAAGGAACGGTTTTCATATTTATAGCTCGTTATTGATTGTTGGTTATTCGTCGTGAATGGAGGGTTAAAATACCCTCCACGAACAACCAACAACCAAAAACAAACAACGCATTAAGCTGACTTTGCTTCTTTTTCGTAGACCACCATGGGTCTTTCGTTTTTAGTGAAGACCTCTTCCCCCACCACGACTTCGCGGATTTCGGATTGGGTGGGAATCTCATACATAATGTCGAGCATGGCATGCTCTAAGATAGAACGAAGACCTCGAGCACCCGACTTACGTTTGAGAGCCTGTTGGGCTATCGCCTTGAGTGCCTCAGGAGTGAATTTGAGTTTAACTTTTTCAAACTCAAAGAGCTTTTGATATTGCTTGATGAGCGCGTTTTTAGGCTCGGTCAAGATTTGAATTAAAGCTTCCTCTCCCAACTCATGCAAGGTAGCCAATACGGGAATTCTACCAATGAACTCCGGAATCAGGCCAAATTTTAAAAGATCTTCTGGCTGCACTTCGGAAAACAAAGCCCCCAAATTACGGTGCTCTTTGGATTTTAATTGAGCCCCAAAACCTAAGGTTTTTTCTCCCAAGCGCCTTTCTACAATCTCTTCTAAACCTACAAAGGCTCCTCCACAGATAAACAGAATATTGGAGGTGTCAACCTGGATGTATTCCTGCTGAGGATGTTTACGGCCACCTTTAGGTGGAAGATTGGCTACAGTCCCCTCAATAATTTTAAGTAAGGCTTGTTGAACTCCCTCTCCTGAAACGTCCCTAGTGATAGAAGGATTGTCATTTTTACGACTGATTTTATCGATTTCGTCAATATAGACGATACCTCTTTCGGCGCGATTTTTATCGTAATCGGAGGCCTGAAGGAGAGAAAGAATAATGTTTTCTACGTCTTCACCCACATAACCAGCCTCAGTCAAGGTGGTGGCGTCAGCAATCGTAAAGGGCACATTAAGCATCTTGGCCAGGGTCTGGGCGAGCAGCGTTTTTCCTGAGCCCGTGGGACCTACGAGTAAGATATTGCTTTTTTGCAATTCTACATCCCCTAAAAGGCCAGCCTGCTTCATTTCAATACGCTTGTAGTGATTGTGTACCGCTACGGATAAGACCCTTTTAGCCTGCTCTTGACCGATGACGTAGTCATCTAAAACTTGTTTAATTTCAGAAGGTTTAGGAACATTTGCCCTGGATTTAAGAAGCTCCTGCTTAGAGCTTTCTTCGGCAATGATGTCATTGCAAAGCTCGATACACTCATCACAGATATAGACCGTTGGGCCAGCAATAAGCTTACGAACTTCTCGCTGAGATTTACCGCAAAAACTGCAGTTTAAATTATTTTCGTCGGTGCTACGCGTCAATTTTTTAAACCCCGTTAAAAAAGCTAAAGGCTTATTTCTATATTTAAAAGCTCTTAAAAAATTTTAGCAAGCTTAACTTTTAAAAGGAACCTTGCAAAGAAATTATTTTTTATTATTTCCTTTTTTGTTCTTTTCTTCCTCAGAGCGATAGACCACCACCTCATCGATGAGTCCGTAAGCTTTGGCTTCCTTACCACCCATAAAAAAATCCCGATCCGTATCTGTTTGAATTCTTTTTAAAGGCTGGCCAGTGTGATGAGCCATAATACGATTGAGTTCGTCTTTGAGTCTAAGAATTTCTTTAGCGTGAATATCGATATCCGTTGCCTGCCCCTGAAAACCTCCCAAAGGCTGGTGGATCATAATACGACTATTAGGGAGGGCAAAACGCTTGCCCTTTTCTCCCGCTGTTAAAAGCAAAGCTCCCATAGAAGCGGCCTGGCCTACACAAATGGTGGAGACATGGGGCTTGACGTATTGCATGGTGTCATAAATCGCCATTCCAGCCGTCACCGACCCTCCTGGAGAATTAATATAAACATAAATATCTTTGTCAGGGTCTTCGCTTTCTAAGAACAAAAGTTGGGCAATGACTAGGTTAGAAACAATATCGTCAATGGCTGAGCCAATAAAAACAATGCGGTCCTTTAAAAGACGAGAATAAATATCATAAGAACGTTCGCCCCGATGGGTTTGCTCAACAACAATAGGAACAAGATTCATGAACACTCCATTATAAAAGAAAAGGATGATTTTTACTTCTCTGTAATTTTGGCTTTCTCCAAAATAAA
>JAGRNM010000186.1 GCA_020440745.1 Deltaproteobacteria bacterium | reverse complement strand
AAAGAACATAAAAAAGACCATGGTTCTCGTCGAGGTCTTTTAAAAATGGTGGGTCAGAGACGACGTCTTTTAGATTATCTTAAAAAGCGCCGTACCCAACGCTATCAAGAAGTCATCAAAGATCTGGGATTACGTCGTTAGTATTTAATAGCCCTTAATTTTTTTAAATTTAAGGGCTTTTTAATTTAAACCATAATTAATTAAGTAAAGAGAAAATAAGCTCAGCTTAAAACAACTGGTAATTTAAGCTAGGAGGATTTTTTAAAAAAAGTCTTCAAAGTCTAAATTATCAGTCTTCTTTGTCTTAAGCTTCTTGCTTTCTCTTTAAAAATTAAAAAATAAGACTACATTCTTTATACTTTAAGACCATAGTTTTGTTTTTTCTTAATATTTAGGAAAAAAAGAAGACCTCATTGTCGAGAAATAAAGAATAAAGGTTTTTTATTAATATTAATAAAGTAAGTAAGGAGCATTTATGAGTTCAGTTCACCGTGTGGAATGTGTCTTGGGTGATAAAACCGTTAGTATTGAGACTGGTAAGCTGGCTAAGCAAGCCAATGGATCCGTGGTCGTACGTTGTGGAGACACAATGGTTTTAGTTACTGCTTGTGCCGCCTCAGAGGCCAAGGAAGGCATCGATTTTATGCCTTTAACGGTTGATTACCAAGAGCGTACTTTTGCGGCGGGTAAGATTCCCGGTGGTTTTTTTAAGCGAGAAGGTAAACCAACAGAAAAAGAAACCCTAACAAGTCGCTTTATTGATCGTCCTATTCGTCCTCTTTTCCCCGAGGGTTGGGCTTGTGAGACACAAATTATTGCCACAGTACTTTCTGCCGAGCCGGGTGTTGATCCCGATGTTTTGGCTATGACAGGGGCCAGCGCTGCCTTAGCTATTTCTGATATTCCTTTTTTGGGTCCCATTGGAGGTTGTCGGGTGGGCAGGATCGAGGGTTCTTGGGTGGTTAATCCTACCTATCAGCAATTAGAACAAAGCGATATAGAGATTATTGTAGCTGCTAGTGAAAGTGCCCTTGTGATGGTAGAAGGAGGCGCTTGGGAAGTTAGCGAAGAGGAAATGCTAGAAGCTTTAAAAGTAGCTCATGAGGCCATTAAGCCTTTGTTGCAAGCTCAATTAGACTTAGCTTCTAAAGTAAATCAAACAAAGCGAGAAGTAGAAGCCCCCAAACTTCATGAAGTATTGGGACAAAAAATTAAAGACTTAGCTGGTGCTAAGCTTAAAGAAGCTTTCCAAATTGTAACCAAGCATGAGCGTAATGAGCGTTTGCACCTTGTTGAAAAAGAGCTTTTAGAGACTCTGTTAACAGAGGAAACACCGGAAGAAGAAGTAGCTCTAATCCCAGCTTTATTTAAAAAATTAGAAAGCGAAATCGTACGTCGTCAAATTATTGATGAAAAACGTCGTATTGATGGTCGCGACTATGAAACCGTCAGACCAATTACTATTGAGACCTCCTTGTTGCCACGGGCTCACGGTTCTGCCTTGTTTACCCGTGGAGAGACACAAGCTCTTGTGACTACTACTTTAGGTACTAGCGAAGACGTGCAGATTGTCGATACTTTAATGGAAGCGGGTACCAAGCATTTTATGCTGCACTATAATTTTCCTCCTTTTAGTGTGGGGGAAGTGCGGTTTTTAAGAGGTCCTGGTCGTAGGGAGATCGGACACGGTGCCTTGGCTGAGAGGGCAGTGACCAAGGTATTGCCTTCTGAAGAAGATTTTCCCTATACCCTAAGAGTGGTTAGCGAAATCTTAGAATCCAATGGCTCTTCTTCGATGGCTAGTGTTTGTGGAGCTTCTTTAGCCATGATGGATGCTGGAGTTCCTATTAAGGCGCCTGTTGCCGGCATTGCTATGGGATTAATTAAAGAAGACGACAACTATGTAGTCCTCACGGATATTTTAGGAGACGAAGATCACTTAGGAGACATGGACTTTAAAGTAACAGGTACTTCAAAAGGAATCACTGCCTTACAGATGGATATTAAGATTGAAGGTCTACCTCCTCAAGTAATGGAAAAAGCCTTAGCTCAGGCTAAAAGAGGACGAGAACATATCTTAGGAGAAATGAATAAAGCCATCTCTAGCCATCGTGAGAGTTTGGCTGAGCATGCTCCTCGAGTAGAATTTTTGAAAATTAAACCAGAAAAAATTAGAGATCTCATTGGTCCTGGCGGTAAGATGATTCGTAGTATTGTGGATCAGACTGGCGCTAAGATTGATGTGGAAGACGACGGTAGCGTACGTATCTATGCAAGTGATGGCGAGAGTCTTAACCATGCCAAGCGCTTGGTCGATGACATTACTGCTGAAGCTGAGGAAGGAAAAATTTATCGAGGCAAGGTAAGAAAGATCGTTGATTTTGGTGCCTTTGTTGAGATTCTTCCTGGCTTGGATGGCTTATTACATATTAGTCAAATTTCGGAAAAGCGTATTAAGGACGTCCGTGATGTCCTGCAAGAAGGCGACGAAGTTTTGGTTAAATGTATTCGCGTTGATCCTTCTAATGGCAAAGTTTCCCTTAGTAAAAAAGAAGCCGACCTTGAGGCTCAAGAGCAATCTTAATTGAGATAAAGTCTTAAGACTTTGATTTTGCTTCTTAATCCATGGAAGTTTTATTAAAGATCCAAAAACTAAGCGACTTAGAGGGCTTTGAAGTCCCTAAGCCCATGAGTGAACATGCCAGTGGTATGGACCTAAGGGCTGCCATTGAAGAACCCATTCTTTTAAAAGCTGGAGAAAGGGCTTTGATCCCCTGTGGTTTTGCTATGGAAATACCAGTGGGTTACGAGGCCCAGATTAGGCCTCGTTCTGGTTTGGCTTTTCGTCATGGTTTAACTTGTCTCAATACTCCAGGAACTATTGATGCCGACTACCGAGGTGAGATTAAAGTCTTGTTAGCTAATTTAGGTGAAAAGGACTTTACTATTCAGGCTTGGGACCGTATTGCTCAGATGGTTATTCAGCAAGTGCCGCAAGTCAAAGTAGAAGTTGTCACTAGCTTAAGTGATACTAGTCGGGGGGAAGGCGGTTTTGGTTCTACTGGTGTTTAATTTTTAGTAGGACTGATAAAGAAATAATTTTTTATTTAATTTTAAACTACGAGGCCTAAGGGTGAGAAACCGACCTAAACATAAAAAACGACCGGATGAATTTATTAGTTTGATGGACCGTTTGGTTCGTTATTTTTTAGAAAACCGCAACTTTTTTATCGGCTTGCTTGTCTTGTTTTTTGTTTTTTTAGGAGCTTATGCCTTTTATCAATATAGGCAGGCTAGTTTGGTTCAAGAATGGAGCGAGCGTCTTGAAAGTGCCTTAGATAAGTCGGGGGACGAAGCCCTAAAGACTTGGGAAGAACTTTTGGCTGAAAGTCCTCCTTCCCAATTAGCAAGCTTGATTGCTTTTAAAGAGGCTTCTCTCTACGCGCAAAAATCCCAGTGGAAAGAAGCTAGTGAAGCTTTTATGAAGGCAGCTTCAGAGACTTCTGTTCCTTATTTAAAAG
>JAGRNM010000185.1 GCA_020440745.1 Deltaproteobacteria bacterium | reverse complement strand
CGAAAAGGCGCCTACCAAAATAAAAATAGCTTAGTAAAGCTTAAATATACTTTAAAAATCCCCAAAGCGGAAGTTTCAGGTAAGGCCCGTGCAAAACCAATAGTAAAACTAGCAAAAGCTCTTAAAGTGGACCCCCAAGAGCTACTTAAAAAGTAGAAGGCTGTAAGCCTTCTAAGATTAAGCAGTAACTAGTTCAGCTCACCAAGCTTATTTTTTTAAGATTTTCTAGTTGTTTTTTAGGATCCCAATTTTGGGGAATCTCTTTAGAACCTCTCCAAGGCATTCCTGCTGAAATCCATTCTTCTCTCCATTGATCATAAGTATAACCTTGATCATCGTCATCATAACCAAATTCGAAAGCACAGCAAGGGCAAATCTCGTAAGAAGGTCCATCTGCTTCCGAACGTGGATTTTCTTCTAAGTTAGGATAACCGCAAATTGGACAAGTATATTCCATAATTATTTTTCAAAAGGTTTACCTATTTGTTTTAACCAGTAATCTTGACCATTTTCAGGTTTAAAAAAGTTTTTATCGTTCCATAAAAATTATTCTTTAACTCTTGATTATTTCTTGTGCCGATTTATTAAATACCGGCTTCGCATAAGCTTGCCTAGATTGACGCTTATAATAAAGAGGGAAATTGTTCAAAAAATCTTCATCAAAGTCCTTTAATCTTTTGATATCACTAAGCAAATAACCATTGAGTTCATAACTACATAAGACAAACTCGAGTTCTTCAACCCTCTCAAAAAGTCGATTAACAAAATTGGTAATTCTCCCTAACTCTAATTCAAAAGAACTTTCAGTAAACTCTTGATTTTCTAAACTAATACAAAGTTCATCAAAATCTATTTGGTTATCGGACAGAGAAGTAATTAAGACTTTTTTGTTAGAAAAATACTTAGTTTTATTCTCTCCTTCCGATAAAGCAAATTCCTCTAACAAAACTTTCTTTAGCTTTTTGCTTGTAAGAGAGTTTTTTTTATAGATCAAAGATAGGTCAAAATATTCTCCCATTTTATTTAAGCGCTCCTGTAGATAATAAATACTTAGCTTGTTCTTCTCCTAACTTCCAACCTCCAATAAGTTTCCCAGAAGTATTTGTCATAACGTTTAAATTTGTTTTTGGATTAAAATAATGAAAAACCTCCTGAGTTCCTCGATAAGTCCCTTGGATTGGTTTCAGACCTTTAACATGATTTTTTAAGAGCTCCTCAAACTCAGAAGCCATTGTTTTATTCCAATTTCCTTTTAAACCAAAATCTTTAGCATGCCTACTAAACATGTGCTGTAAAGATCTTTCCTCGATTTTAAGTACTCCACCAGCTATTTTTACTTTAGCTGGGCTGGCACCTCTACCTATTATTAAAGCCTGCAAAGCCGACTGCGTATTATGCCAGCACATCAAACCACTCTTCATGCCAGGGATATCGCAGTTGAGTGCTTTCTCCCTCACAAAATGATCTCTCGCTTCTCCCTCTAAGCTATAAAGTTGTTTTTGAAATTCACGACTCTCACGAGCTGCTTGGCCATTTTTGATAAAACCATAACCTGTCGCCCAATTGGTAATTTTCTCACCAAACTTCTCATACCAGGCTTCTGACGGCTTATAAGTCATCTCTTGGGGAATCAGAGGATCCACCCCTTCTGGAACACGATGGAATAAAGTAAGAATCATGATTTAAGCTTTAAGCAAAAACCATGCCTCAAAGATAGAAAGCTTTAACTTATTAAAATACAAAAATTGTTAAATAATATTTTAAGAAAATAGACTAAAAAGACTATCCTTTAAACAAAAATAGACTGATTTTAGAACTCTAATCACCATCCATATCAGAGCGGCCTGCTATTGAGAGGTAAAAGCCACCATTGCACTTTGTTTATTTTTCAAACTTTATAAGGATAGGTTTGGCTTGGACTCTCTGAGATTAGGATGCTCATAAAACAAATGCACACAAAATAGACTTTGGCGAGGTAGAATTGGCTTTGTTTGGTAAACATTCTTCCAAAATTCAAAATCTTGAAAGAATTTATTAGGCAGCCTCACGTTCCAAGAGCGCTTGAATAACCGGAATAATTGGCTCAAAGGCCATAATTTCCTTGAAATATTTAGTTCGAAATGTGTCCACTAAGGGGAGCTAATAATCTATAAAGTTCGTCCCACCATTCGGCGGGACGCCCTGCTGGCGGATTTTTTTCAAAAAGCCTTTTTCTATTTTCCAGAAAAAGGCTTTTTTGCTATTCAAAGCTATCCGCTGCATAAAACTAGCTCTTTAAAAAGGAAATCTACCATGAAAATCATCAAAAGCCTCATGAACTACGAAGACAATCTCAACTTGGGACTTACCATTGACTTTGACCAAAACACTCTAAAATTTTGGGGAGACCCCAGTTGTCAGCTAGAAGAAACTTACGACAGCGTGGAGGCTATGAACCAAGCCTACCAAGAAAAAATCGCCCCCTACCTTGTCCAAAAAGAATGCTATGACCTTGGCGGAAACCAAGACATGGAAGTCATTAAAGACTTAAAAGCCTACCGCGATGACCTCCTCATCCAGTCACAAGGAGAAACCATCCCCGAGGATGCCAGTCTAGAAAACAAAACCATCATCGAATTTACCAACCAACTCCGGCAACTCATTAATAAAGTCGCCGGCCCAAAGCCCATGACTCTGCACTCCGTTGGTTTTACCATTGGGGATTCTGGCATCGAGGGGATTACTTTTAATTCTCCTCTTTTTGCGGGCAAAACTAGCGAAGCAGAGGTGAAACAAGCACTCGAAGCCTCCGAGTACTCCCTGTGGAAAGGAGAATTTCACCCCGAAGGTGCCTATAGTTGGGAGATGCAAGGCAATGGTCTAGAAGACCTGGAAGAATATGGCGATCCCGATAATTATTACGACCCCTTAGTCAGCCGTTGTTTAGAATTAGCCTGCGCCCGTATCCAAGATAATCCCTGCCTACGTGCCAACCTCAAAACAGCCAAACCTTTTATCGTTTTTTGCGCCAATCGTGACGAAGACCAACTAAGCTGGAAATGGCGAGAAGAAGCCCAAGCCTTTGCCAAGCGGCCAGCGGAAGAGTATTTGAAGAAGTTTTGTGCTTAAAATCTAATTCTCTCTAACTTTAAAAATATAGCAAAGCACCGTATAAGCAAAAGCAAAACAAATTAATAAAAGTCCAATGACTTTAATATCAAAAGCAAAGTGATAAAAAATTTCTGAATCCAGCCAAGTGCTTCCACCATGACTTAACCAAGCTGGCAAAATCACTACAGCAATTATTAAAATAGAAACTCCCAGCCAAAAAAGCGAAAATAAACTTTGTAATGAAGGCTTTAATTGAGCACCCAAAAAAATAATTAAAAGAGAAGAAATAAGACAGGGAAAAAAAGCTAGCATAGATATCTCAAAAAAAAAATCTAACCAAGTATAGTTTTTGATCATGCCCATATCAAATTGGCCAACTATCTCACGATGAGCAATAAAAGCAAAAAAAGTCACAATGACTATGTAATAAAGTAAAATAATTTTAAA
>JAGRNM010000184.1 GCA_020440745.1 Deltaproteobacteria bacterium | reverse complement strand
CGGCTGACGCAGAGCTTCGAGCTGCTTTACAAGAGAAATCCAATATCGAGGCTGGTTTTAGTGTTATTAATAACTACGGTTGTTATGCTTGTCATAATATCAAGGGTTTTGAAAAAATGGGTAAGCCCTCAGTGGACTTAACTAAATACGGCCGTAAAGATGTGCACGAGCTTTACTTTGGTGATGCTAAGGTAGACAATACCTGGGAAGCATGGACAGATAACAAGTTAAAAAATCCACAAATTTATGCTGACGAGCGCAATGCTTCGACGATGCCTAAGCCCAATGTTAATGATGAGCAACGTAAAGCACTTTTAGTTTTCTTAAGAGGACAAAGGCCCGAAGACTTGCCTCAGAAATATATAGCTTATGATTCTGTGGTAGAAAAAGGTCGTCAGTTGGTGCAGCGTTATAACTGTCGCTCTTGTCATGTCATCGAAGGTGAGGGAGGCTTACAAGATCAGTCTGGTAATGTTCCAGAGTGGGTAGAGGGTGGGGCTAATTTCTTACCTCCTCATCTAGCTAGTGTGGGAGCTAGATTACAAACTCGTTGGATGTATCAATTTCTAAAAAATCCGGCTCACTATCCTAAAGTAAGGGATTGGCTTAACTTACGTATGCCTACCTTTGGTTTTACAGATGAAGAGGCAGATCATCTCATTGCTTACTTTAAAAAGATTGCCGGAGTAGAAACCTTATTAGAAGATATTCCTAGTTCAGACATTAGCTTAGAGGACTTAGAGGCGGCTAGAGCCTTAACCAGTAATAAGGTATTTTATTGTGCTAGTTGTCATATCATTAATAAAGAGCGTCCTGCTGCTGGACCTAGTGTTTGGGCACCTAATTTAGCCTATGGTAATCATCGTTTGCGTCCTCAATGGATTAATCAATGGGTTCGTAATCCTGCTAAATTTGTACCAGGTACGAGAATGCCAGGTTTTTATCTGTCCACAGAAGATCCTGACTGGCCTCAAGATATATTAGGTGGTGATGCTGACCGTCAGGTAGAGGCCATAGTAAATTATATTCTATATCTGGGGCATCAGGGATCCGTGATTCGTGAAAAGTCCTTAAAAGAAGAAGGTTCTTCTTCGGCCGTAGAAGAAAAAACTTCACCGAAGACAGAGCCAGAAACAAATAATCAAGCAGCAGAAGAGGGATCCTCTGCTGAATAGTTTTATTAGAAAAATTAATTCTTAAAGCGTCAAGAAAAAGGAGAGAAGACTATGTTAAAAAAATGGATCGCACTTAGCGCTGTAATAGCTATGATGGCTCCTGCAATTGCTTGTGGTAAAAAACCTGGTTCTGGTAGTGAAGAAAAACCGGCTACAGAAGCTGCTTCTCAACCAGAAGCTAGTTCAGCTCCAGCTGCCGCAACTGTTGGTAAAGGTACTATTAAAGGAGTTGTTCGATATGAAGGCGATGCTCCTAATATGCCTCAGTTAAAAAGAAGCGGTGATTTTTGTGATCAGTTTCCTACTATCCAAGCTCCTGATGTCGTCGTTAATAGTAATAAAACCTTAAAAAACGTTGCTGTTACTCTAGAAGGCGTACAAGGAGTAAAACAGGAAGCTGCTGTAGAGGTGGACCAACATCAATGTATGTACGATCCTCGAGTTCAGGTAGGGGCTGCTAACAAAGAAGTAACAATCGTTAATAGTGACGAAACCCTTCACAACGTCCATATTTATAATGGTAGCAAAGATCTTTTTAATCGTCCTCAACGGGGCGGTTCTAAGCCTATTAAAAAGGAATTCGAATCTGGCATCATTAAATTTAAATGTGACATCCATCCTTGGATGACCGGCTGGTTAGTAGTCACTGATTCTGGTATTGGAGCAGTTACCGATGATCAAGGTTCTTTTGAAATTAAAGATGTTCCTGCAGGAGAATATACTTTAAATTTCTTTCAAGAATACCACGGAGTAAAGCCTGTTAAAGTCAAGGTAGAAGCTGATAAAACTGTAGAGACTGAAGTTGTTTATAATGCTTCTGACAGAGCTTCCTTTGAATACCGTGAAGTGATTATTAGTCATGCTGATCATATGGGTCATCAAGATTAATAAGAAAAATTTTATTTTTGATTGTTTTTAGGGCGCCTTTAAGGCGCCTTTTTTTTGCCTGTTGACTTAGTTTAAGAGGAAGTACGACAAGGATTGACCCTTAGCTAGTGAGGGTGTTACTTAAGGCCGATCATGAAAGAAGCTTTAAATCAAAAGAGTTTTTATTGGTTTTTGTTTTTTTGGATTTTGGTATGGTTTTTAATTACCTTAGGTGGAATTTTTCATAATACAGGTTCTTCTTTAGCTTGTCCCGATTGGCCAACTTTTCATGGAACTTTTTTTCCTAAAATGGAGGGTGAGGTAGCCATTGAACATGGCCATCGTCTTTTAGGTACAGTGGTAGGTTGTTATGCCATTGTTTTATGTTTTGTTTTTTGGAAAAAGCAAAACGCTTTCTTAAAATGGGGCACCATTTTGGCTTTAGCCTTGGTTATTTTTCAGGGGCTTTTGGGAGGTTTGACGGTTCTTTGGGAATTGCCTCCTTGGGTGTCGACAACCCATTTGGCCACCGCCATGGCTTTTTTGGGTTTAATTGTTTTTTTAATGTGGAAATCTTATCATGGGGCCCGAGAGTCCTTAGCTAAGTTTAAATTTAAGCCTCTAGCTTTGCTGACTTTATTGGCTCTTTATGGTCAGATGATTTTGGGTGCTTATATGCGGCATAAAGGTGCCGGCTTGGCCTGTACAGAAGTACCTTTTTGCCAAGGAGGGATATGGCCCAAGGGAGCTGATTTTTTATTGCACTTACATCTGTTGCACCGTTGGTTTGCCTTTGGAGTTTTGCTTCTGCTAATTACTTTTTTAATTAGGCTATGGTCAAAAGCTTCTATTAAACAAAAAGCCTTGGCTATTGTTTTAATCTTTTTAGTATCATTGCAAATTCTCCTGGGATTCTTAAGTGTCTATACAGCTCTAGAAATTATTCCCGTGACAGCCCATTTAGCTTTGGGAGCCTTAATTTGGAGTAGTTTTTTATGGCTTTATCTTAGCCTGTCTTATGGGAAAAATTCTTAACGACATGCAAGCCTTTAAAGACAGTTTAGAACTCACCAAGCCTAGGATCACCTTGCTAGCCCTTTTAACAGCGGCAGCAGGTTATGTTCTGGCTCCTGGACCTTTTGAAAACGCTCCTTTTTTTTGGACCTTGTTAGGCGTTGCTTTGTTAGTAGCCGGAGCTGGGACATTAAACATGTATTTAGAAAGGGAGGTCGATCGCCTTATGGAACGCACCTCGACCCGTCCCTTGCCTCAAGGCCGTTTAAGCCCTGATTGGAGTCTAGGTTTGGGCTCTTTGCTTATTGGCTTGAGCCTGCCGATGCTTTATTTTGGTGCTAGGCCTTCGGCAGCTCTAGGGGGGCTGCTTTCTTTAATGATTTATGTTTTAATCTATACCCCCCTTAAAAGAAAATCTTCTTTAAGCCTTTGGGTGGGAGCAATTCCTGGAGCTGCTCCTCCTTTAATTGGTTGGATCGCTGCTGCCGGAAGAGTAGGCTTAGC
>JAGRNM010000183.1 GCA_020440745.1 Deltaproteobacteria bacterium | reverse complement strand
TTCGCCGCGCAAGGCTTCCATGATTTGCGTTTGCTTTTCTTTCAATTCGGGATAAGCGCCGCCCATTTCGGCCACCAAATCGGGCACGAGTTTGTAGAAAAACGCGCCTTTTTGGCCGAGCTTGTAGCCGTGGCGCACGGCGCGGCGGATGATACGGCGCAACACATAGCCGCGGCCTTCGTTGCTCGGCATCACGCCGTCGGCAATCAGAAACGAGCAAGCGCGGATGTGGTCGGCAATCACTTTCAGGCTCGGCTCGTCCATGCTGAATGCCACACCGGTTTCGCGCGCGGCGGCTTTGAGCAGGTTTTGGAAAAGGTCGATTTCATAGTTGGCGTGCACATGCTGCATCACGGCGGCCATGCGCTCCAAGCCCATGCCGGTATCCACGCTAGGTTTGGGTAAGGGATGGAGCGTGCCTTCCTTGTCTCTATCGTATTGCATGAAGACAAGGTTCCAAATCTCCATATAACGACGGTCGTCAAATTCTTTGTCTCCCTTTTGGTAGGCTTTGCCAAAGCCTTCTCCAAAGTCGTAGTGGATTTCGCTACAAGGACCGCAAGGACCTTCTGCGCCCATGGACCAGAAGTTGTCTTTTTCTCCCATGGGTACAATACGTTCTGCCGGGACCTTGGCAAGCTTTTGCCAGAGTTCTCCGGCTTCTTGGTCCTCTTGATAAATGGTAATCCAGAGTCGGTCTTTGTCTAGCTTGAGTTCTTCAACTAAATATTTCCAAGCAAGGGTGATGGCTTCGGCTTTAAAATAATCACCAAAGCTAAAATTGCCCAGCATCTCAAAAAAAGTATGATGCCTAGGAGTGCGGCCGACGTTTTCTAAGTCATTGTGTTTGCCGCTGACGCGCATGCATTTTTGACTGGTAGTGGCCCGTTTGGTGCCTAGTTTTTCTCGTCCAGTAAAGACTTCTTTAAAAGGTACCATGCCCGCATTGGTAAAAAACAAAGTGGGATCACTGCTTGGTACCAAGGAGGCACTTTTGAAGCGTTTGTGACCATGCCGCTCAAAAAAACTTAAAAAAGATTCTCGAATTTGGTGGGAGTTCATAGCTAGTGTTTAGTGTCGAGTGTGCCGTGTCTAGTCATTTAAGAGCCCTTAGCATCCAAAATCTAGACACTAAACACTAGACACGACATACTAATCTACGAGGCTTTCTTTTCTTCTTTGGCTACTTCTGGTGATTTATTAATCAGTCCATAGTGTTCTCTTAGTTTGGCCTCGATGTCTGCGGCTATTTTAGGATTTTCTTTAAGAAAAGTTTTGGCGTTTTCTCGGCCTTGGCCAATGCGTTCGCTACCATAACTAAACCAAGCGCCGGCTTTTTCAATAATGTCGCTGTCGGTAGCTAGATCTAAGAGGTCGCCTTCTCGGCTGATGCCCTCGCCGTACATTAAGTCTACTTCCACTTGTTTAAAAGGAGGGGCCATTTTGTTTTTGACCACCTTGACACGGGTGCGGTTGCCTAGCACTTCTTCACCGGATTTAATGGAGCTAATACGGCGGATATCCATGCGTACCGAAGAATAAAACTTTAAGGCATTACCACCGGTCGTGGTTTCTGGGTTACCAAACATTACGCCGATTTTCATGCGGATTTGGTTGATAAAAATTAATAAAGTGTGACTTTTATTAATGAGAGCCGTCATTTTGCGCAGAGCCTGACTCATGAGCCTAGCTTGTGCACCCATTTGGGCATCGCCCATCTCGCCTTCTAATTCGTTCTTAGGTACAAGAGCAGCCACCGAATCGACTACCACCACGTCTACGGCGTTGGAGCGGACCAGTGCTTCGGCAATTTCTAGGGCTTGTTCTCCGGAGTCCGGCTGGCTTAAAAGTAGGTCTTCTGTCTTGACTCCCAGTTTGCGGGCATAATTGACATCCAAGGCATGCTCGGCATCTACAATGGCGCAAACGCCGCCTTTCTTTTGGGCTTGGGCCATGACTTGGAGGGCCAGGGTGGTTTTACCGCTGGATTCGGGTCCGTAGACCTCCACAATGCGTCCGCGGGGCAGTCCACCAATCCCTAAGGCAATGTCTAAGCTAATAGAACCAGTAGAAATCACCTGCTCTTCATTAAATTGAGGTCCGTCGTCCTTGCCCAGCCGCATGATGGCGCCTTTGCCAAATTGTTTTTCGATACCCGATAGGGTAAGAGCGAGGGCTTTTTCTTTATCCGATTGAGGGGCAAGGGCAGCAGCTTTGGCCATGGTGATTCTCCTTAATAAATATAAGATCAAGCTAGGGGTTAAAAGGGCTAAAAAGCCCAAGTCTATCAAGGCCAAATGGGGGGTCTTTGTCAATGGTGGACTTTAATCGGGCCGTATTTTCTCATTAGTTTACATTATCATAGAGGATCATTTTTTATTAATGAAGCTTATTAATAAAAAGACTTTATCACGCTTGGTAATTGAGGAGAGGTCTTTAGTGTAGAGTTTTTTGTGAGTGAGTCTGCTTAGGTTTCTGTAGAGGAGTTTTTAGAAAAATCAGCGGGCAAATGACAGCAAAAATTTGCAGCGATTTTTGTTAAAATTGCAGAGCATGGAAAAGTTTGGAATGAAGGAAATCGAAAGAATTTTAAAATTATTAAATGGGTCTGGAAACTTAAGATCAATTATTCTGTGAAAAGTATGGAAAGCTATATAGCTATCTCAGCTCCTTAGGTGGGTTAAGGATCATTGATTAGCTCTAGACAAGCTCTCTTTATGGTTATTAAGCTAAAGTAAATTTAATTTCCCTGAGCGTTTTCTTTCTTTAAAGGAATCACCTTAGCGGCATTTTCCTGATTGGCTTCTTGTTTTTTGGGTTTTACATGCCAGAAGAGTTTTTGGTACTCGCCAAAATTCTTTAGGATTTTTCCCGCTACTGTCGAGCCAGTGACTTCAAGATGTCTTTTAAGCAGCTCCGCTAGTTTTTCTAGCGCAGCTTTGTCTTGGATGTTTTCTATTTCAATAAGTTCTGGATTGTATTGACGGTCAAAGAGGCGTTTTTCGTCTAAGACAAAGGCCTCTCCGCCAGTCATGCCCGCACCAAAGTTACGCCCAGTGGGACCCAAGACCAGCACCGTGCCACCGGTCATGTATTCACAACCGTGATCTCCTAAGCCTTCTACCACTAAGGTTCCACCAGAGTTGCGTACGCCAAAGCGCTCGCCCGCTAAGCCTCTTATAAAGGCGCGGCCGCCTGTGGAGCCATAGAAGCAGGTGTTACCCACAATGACGTTTTCTTCCGGCTTAAATTTGACTTCTTTTTGTGGAACCACAATGATCTCGCCTCCGCTCATGCCCTTGCCCACGTAGTCATTGGATTCTCCTTCTAGACGTAGTCGCATGCCTTTGGTGGTCCAGACGCCAAAGCTTTGTCCGGCTTCTCCTTTAAAGTTTAATTGAATCTCGGAGCCGGGAGGTAGACCTTCGTCTAAGTATTTTTTACCAATGGCACCGGCGATGCTGGCGCCTACAGAGCGATCGGTGTTTTGGATCTTGTGTTCTAGAGTCACCGAACCCTTGCCTTGTAGGGCTTCACTTGCTTCGTGCAGGAGGGTTTCGTTAAGAG
>JAGRNM010000182.1 GCA_020440745.1 Deltaproteobacteria bacterium | reverse complement strand
GGGTTTTGACTGGTTCCACGCTTAAGCGTGGGTTTTTTCTGACACCAAGAAAACAGCCCTTTCAAAACAACCCCAACCTACGATACACAAAAAACGATATACGGAAATTTGCTTTAAGCAAATATTTGGGGTCGTAGTTCAGTTGGTTAGAACGCCTGCCTGTCACGCAGGAGGTCGCGAGTTCGAGCCTCGTCGACCCCGTTAAGCGAAGCGTGTTCATTTTTTGTTCTCTTTCAAGTTAAAGAGACCACGACTTCGTCCCGCCATATAGCGGGGGTCCCATCGGATGATGGGGTAATTCTCTCATTTGTTTTAAAAGGCCTAGACTAGCTAGTTTAGGCCTTTTTTATTTGATTTAGGGTCTATTTTCCTTGGCTTTCCTTCCGGCTTATGAAACCTAAAAGCTCCCTTATTTTTTCATTCTAAAAAAGCGAGGCCATCATGTCTTTAAAAGGAAAAACAATCGTTATCACAGGAAGCTCTCGTGGGATTGGTAGGGAAATGGCCCTTAGATTTGCCAAAGATGGAGCCAATCTTGTGATTGCAGCTAAGAGTGTTACCGAGGGTAAACTGCCCGGAACTATTTATTCGGTGGCTAAAGAAGTGGAGGCAGCCGGCGGCCAGGCCTTACCCATCCCCATTGACTTACGTCACGATGACAGCGTCCTTGCCATGATCGAAAAAACCATTGAACAATTTGGAAAAATCGACGTTTTAGTCAATAATGCTGGGGCTATTGCCTTAAGTCCTCTGCAAGACACTCCCATGAAGCGAGCTGATTTAATGCTTCATCTTAATATGCGGGCTGTTTTGCTTTGTTCCCATTATTGTATTCCCCACCTTAAAAAAGCAGGGGGAGGCCATATTCTTAATTTAAGTCCTCCTATCAGTACCAATCCCAAGTGGTATGCTCGTCATGTAGTCTATACGATTTCTAAATACGGCATGACCATGGCTACCCTAGGTCTAGCCGAAGAGCTTAAAAAAGACAAAATTGCTGTCAATTCCCTCTGGCCCCGTACAGCCATTGCCACGGCAGCTATTAGTATGCTTTTAGGTGAGGCAGGTCTCAAGCTTTGCCGTACGCCAGCAATTATGGCGGATGCGGCTTATGAAATTTTAAATACCGATCCAAGTCAGCTTACCGGCCAGAGTTTAATTGATGAGGATTTTCTAAAAGCTTGCGGAATAACTGACTTTTCTGCTTATCAGGTGGATCCTGACGCTGAGTTAGCCTTAGACCTTTTTGTAGAAGGAGAGGGTTTGAGACTAGATGGAGGCCTTTAAGCGCCAAAAGCTCCTTTACAGCGCGGGCTTTAGCGTGATAACGTTTTAAGAATGGGAGTTTCTCCCGTTTCTTCTTAAGGTCCTCTAAATCCATGTAATTTAATAGGCCTGTAAAGCCTCTGCGGAGTTTGTCTTGAAGATCCGAAAGTTGGAGATCTGCGGTTTTAAGTCTTTTGCAGATAAGACTTTGGTGGAATTTAACGATGGCATCACTGGCGTCGTTGGTCCCAATGGTTGTGGTAAATCCAATATCGTCGATGCGATTCGTTGGGTCATGGGTGAGATGAGCGCCAAGCACCTTAGGGGTAAGTCCATGGAAGACGTGATCTTCAGTGGAACCCAGTCAAGAGCGCCAACGGGCATGGCAGAAGTAACCCTGACTTTTTCTTCCGAAGGCGGACAAGTACCCGTTGCCTATGCTAATTATAGTGAAATTGCTTTGACCCGCCGCCTTTATCGCTCTGGAGAAAGCGAATACCTAATCAACAAACAGTCCTGTCGTTTAAGAGACATCCAGGAATTCTTTTTAGGTACGGGAGTAGGTACCAAAGCTTATTCTATTATTGAGCAAGGTAAGATTGGTCAGATCCTGACCTCTAAACCAGAAGAGCGTCGTTTAATTTTAGAAGAAGCAGCGGGCATCAGCAAATTTAAAGCCCGTAAAGAGGCGGCTCTTCGTAAGATAGAGGCTACTCGTCAAAACTTAAATCGCTTAAGCGATATTTTAGGCGAGTTAGAGCGTCAAAAAAACACTTTGGAGCGGCAAGCTCAAAAAGCCAAAGACTACCAAGAGATTTTTGAAGAACTTAAAAACTTAGAACTTCATCTAAGTTCACTAGACTACTTGGAAGCCAGCACCGCATTAGCTCAAGTAGAAAAGGCTCTACAAGAAATAGAAACCCAGGAGGCGGCCTTAAGTTCTCAGGTAAACGAACTCGAAAACCAACTAGAAGCCCGTCGTTTAGTTCTTTTAGAAAAAGATCGAGAGTATTTAAAAGCACAGGAGGAGCTCTATGAGAAAAACAATGCCTTGGCGCTTAGTCAAACCCAAGTGGAATACAAAAGCCGAGAGAGTACAAATCTCTTACAAGAGAGTCAGAAGGCCACTGAGCAAATTGATTTGGCTAAGACTCGTCTAAGTTCATTAAAACTGCAAATAGCTGAGCTTAACGAATCCAAAGTCTCTGTAGATTTAGAATGGGCTAGCGCGCAGGAAAATTTTCATAGTTTAGAAAATCAGCTAGCTCAAAGTCTAGAAGAAGAAGCCTCCTTAAAAGATCAGCTAGAGGCTAGCAGTCAAAAGCAGTTATCGTGGATCCAGGCTTTAAGCGAAAACAAACATCGTCAAGAAAGTCTAAATCAGCAAAGCAGTCAGCTAGCTAGTCGGGAGGCTCAGTTAAGAGAAGAAATAGAAACAAACCAAAGTCTCTTAAATAAAAACAAACAATCTCAAGAAGGCTTAGAAAAAAGCCTCAGTACTTTAAGACAGCTTAAATTAAGCCTCTCGGATCAGTCTCAGTCTTTAGAAACCCAGCTAAAAAATAAAAAAGAAGAACAAGAGAACTTTAATCAAGAATTAAACCAGATCAAAGAAGAACTGACTTTAAAAGCTTCTAGGCTGAGTTCTTTAGAAGACTTTCAGAAAAGTTTAGAAGGTTATCAAGAAGGCGTCAGGCAGATCTTAGCCAGGCCTTCGGAAGAAAAACAGTCAATCTTTGGCACGGTAGCCGATTGGGTAGAAACCGAGCCTGCCTATGAAGCCGCTGTGGCTGCAGCCTTAGGTGAAAAACTACAGTACATTTTAGTCAAGGACCAAGACGCCGCTTTAGAAGCCCTTCAATATCTCAAAGATCATCAAGTAGGGCGCGTGTCTTGTCTTCCTTTAGCCTTTAATTCGGACTTTAATGAAGAAGCTTGGTCTGAGGAAAAAGAAGAAGGAGTCTTAGGGCCTTTAAAAGACTTTGTAACTTTGTCCCAAGCTAATAGTTTTCTTCAACAGTATCTTTTTGCCCACACTTATTTAGTAGACAATCTAGAAACAGCTCTTCGTTTGGCCTCTAGAAGCAACCAGACTCAAACCTTAGTGACTTTAGAGGGAGAAATTCTAGAGCCTCATGGTACTGTAACAGGAGGGAAAGTTAAAGGCAGTGAAGAAGCGCTTTTAAAAAACAAACGGGAGATTAAAGAGCTACAAAGCTTAGTAGCCCGCTTAAAATCAAAGCTAGAGACAAAAAACTTAGAGTTGCAAGAAAAGCAAACTCAAGTAAAACATTTGGAGTCTTCTTTAGAA
>JAGRNM010000181.1 GCA_020440745.1 Deltaproteobacteria bacterium | reverse complement strand
ACAAAGTTTTTAATTTTTGTAGGAGGTTATTATGCCAGCAGCAGCAGCATTAGCAGGAGGAGCAGGAGGATTAGGAGCATTAACAGGAGCAGAAGCCGCCGGTGGAGCTGCTTCAGGAGCGGAGGCAGGAGCTGCCCAACAAGGAGCCGTGCCACAAGGGCTCCAAGGTCAAGCACAGCCTCAGGCTGCCAAAAATAATCAGAATAATCAGAATAATCAAAAAACAGGCGAGAAGTCTGGTAAAGACAAACAAACTGCCATGCAAAGAAACGCAACGGCTATGGGTATTGTCCAAAACAATCCTTCTATGCAGGCAGGTAGAGCTAATTTAGACAATATTAAGGCCGGACAGGCTGATATGTTGGCCAAGGGTGCTCCTTCTTTAGAGGTTAAAGGTGGGCAGCAAGAAGCAGGAAGTGCTTCTCAAACAGTGCGAGCCAATGAAGAGCTTGCTTAGTTTTATCCTTCCTCCAAAGAATCATGCATAGCCTTTGCTTAAATAAGCTTTGACCAATTTTAAAGCCCTCTTTTGAGGGCTTTTTTATTGCGCGCTTTTTAGAGGCTTGTTAGCCTAAGCCTCTTTTTTATGAGCGAAATTGTCCAAAAACTTCTTTCCGGTCAACGCTTAGCACTCAGTCGTTTGATTACTTTAGTAGAAAACGGCAGTGATAAAATTCCCCAATACATGAGTGAGATTCATGCTAGCTTAGGTCATGCTTATTATTTAGGAGTGACTGGGCCTCCTGGAGCGGGCAAGTCCACTTTGGTCAACCGTTTGATTGCCCAAGCGAGGTCTCAAAACCTTAAAGTGGGCGTGGTTGCTATTGATCCTAGTTCTCCCTTTAGTGGAGGAGCCCTTTTAGGGGATCGCATCCGTATGCAGGACCATGCGGGAGATACTTCTGTTTTTATTCGTTCCTTAGCTACTCGAGGGGCCCATGGGGGTTTGAGTCGTTCTACTCGAGATGTGGTGCGTCTGATGGATGCCTTTGGAATGGACTGGGTCATTATTGAAACAGTGGGTGTGGGCCAAACTGAGTTGGATATTATGGAGTTGGCCCATTCCACCTTGGTGGTGCTGACGCCGGAATCAGGGGACACGATTCAAACCATGAAAGCAGGACTTTTGGAGGTGGCGGATATCTTTGTGGTCAATAAGTCGGACAGGGAAGGGGCTGATAAGATTGTCCATGAGTTAAGGGCCATGATTGAGATGAGCCCGAGTAAGAAAAAATGGAAAGTGCCGGTTTTAAAAACTCAAGCTTTTCAAAATCAAGGGATAACCGAGTTGGTCGAAGTTTTAAAAGAGCATCGGGCCACCTGGGATAAACTAGTCTCTCCAGAGAGCCAAAGAAGACTTAGACAAGCTGAATTAGAGGAAATTCTCCAAGATCGTTTTTTGCAATACTTTAAAGAAGCCTTAAATCATCAGTCAAATTTAGCTTCTTTAATAGAACCTGTTTTGTTGGGAAAAATCAGCGCCTATGAAGGAGCCGAACAAGTCTTTCAAGAAATCATGAAAAGCCGTTGACTTAAGTCCAGCAAGCTCGTTATGGTGCTGGGCCATTTTAAAGAACAAAAGGGTCCGTAGCTCAGGTGGTTAGAGTACTTCCTTGACATGGAAGGGGTCACTGGTTCGAGTCCAGTCGGACCCATTTTGTTATTTGTTGTGCGTCGTTCGTAAGCTTCAAGGAGCCTCCCCGACGAGCAACGAATAACTAACAACAAACAATTAATAACACATTCAATGTTTGAAGAAGAACATAGTAAAAATTACACACCCTTGCAAAGGCTAAGGCATTCTACAGCTCATTTAATGGCTTCTGCAGTTAAGGAACTTTATCCTAATGCTAAGCTTAGTATTGGTCCAGCTACTGAGACGGGTTTTTATTATGACTTTGATCTAGATCATAGTTTTTCTACCCAAGATCTAGCCAAGATTGAAAAACGCATGCGGCAGATTGCTGCTAAGAAAAAGCCTTTTCAAAGGGTTGAGGTCAGTAAAGAGGAGGCCAAAAAGTTTCTTCAAGAAAAAGGCGAGACTTACAAACTAGAAATCCTTAAGTCTATTCCTGATGGAGAAACCATTACTTATTACCAGCATGGGGAATTTATTGATCTTTGTGAGGGGCCTCATGTGGAGGACACTTCCCAGATTGGGGCTTTTAAGCTTTTAAGTGTAGCGGGGGCCTATTGGCGAGGGGATGAGTCCAAGCCCATGTTGCAAAGGATCTATGGTACCGCTTTTTTCACTCAAAAAGAATTAGACGATTACTTAGAGCTCTTGGCCGAAGCAGAAAAACGGGACCATCGTAAGTTGGGTAAAGAGCTAGACCTATTTAGCAGCATGGAAAATCTAGGGCCTGGCCTCATCCTTTGGCATCCTAAGGGAGCGATGATTAGACAAATCATCGAAGATTTTTGGCGGGCTAAACACCAAGAACACAACTACTTGCCTGTTTATACTCCCCATATGGCTAAGTTAGAACTTTGGAAGATCAGCGGCCATGCCGATTTTTATCAAGAAAACATGTATACTCCTATGGAAGTAGAGGGACAAGACTACGAGATTAAACCGATGAACTGTCCTTTTCATGTTCAGATTTATCAAAGTCAGACTCGTAGTTATCGGGATTTGCCTCTTCGTTATGGAGAATTAGGGACGGTTTATCGTTTTGAGCGTTCCGGGGTGCTCCATGGCCTTTTAAGAGTTAGGGGCTTTACCCAAGACGACGCCCACCTTTTTTGTAGGCCAGATCAGATCCAGGAAGAGGTGGAAAAAGTCTTAGACTTAACAAAAGACTTTTTAGGTAGTTTTGGTTTTACGGAGTTTGAACTTTACCTTTCCACCCGTCCAGAAAAGTCTGTGGGTTCGGATCAAAATTGGGAAATTGCCACTCAGGCCCTAAGGGGTGCTTTGGAAGCTAAGGGCTTAAAATTTCAAGTAGACCCTGGAGAGGGTGTCTTTTATGGACCCAAAATTGACCTCAAAATTAAAGACGCCATTGGTCGTTTGTGGCAGTGTTCTACGGTACAAGTAGACTTTAATAACCCTGAGCGCTTTGCTCTGTCCTACATCGATCAAGGGGGTAAAAAACAACAGCCTATCATGCTTCACCGAGCCTTAATGGGCAGTTTAGAGCGTTTTTTTGGTATTTTAATTGAACATTATGCCGGAGCCTTTCCCGCTTGGTTAGCGCCTACTCAGGTTAAGATTTTACCCATTAGTCAGGAGATTGGGGATTATGTGCAAGGAGTAGAAAAAGCTCTGAAAAAGGCTGGCTTTAGAGTAGAACTTGGTGATAGTGGAGACAAACTGGGTCAGCAGATCCGTCAAGCCCAGTTGCAAAAAGTGCCTCACATGCTAGTCATTGGTAAGAAAGAGGCCCAGGACCAAGTCGTCGCTTGGCGCTCTCGCCAAGACGGAGACCAGGGCACCTTAAGTTTGGAAGACTTCATGGGTCGTTTGCAAACTTTAACAAAAAATTTTAATTAGTTTTTTAAATTCTGCCTAAGATAAGGGTAGATTTTTATTTTTTTTCGAGATTTTTATATTTCGGAATCAACATTTTTATTTTTAACGGAGGATAAGTTTACGCGCATTAAAAAGACGACTCAGCGTTATGCTCGTTCT
>JAGRNM010000180.1 GCA_020440745.1 Deltaproteobacteria bacterium | reverse complement strand
ACAGGCAGCGGCCCTATTACTGTGGGGCCGATTCCCTTGCCTCAAGTAAATTTAAAAAACAAAATTAAGATAGCCCAAATGGTTACTAAGGGAAGTCTTTTAGAAAATAAAATTAATCTTAAACTCTTAGAAGATAGTCGTCAGGTGATTGGTTCAGAAATTAATCCTTTAAAAGCTCAGTTGATCATTAATGGATCTACTATTGCTTTAAAACCTTATCATATGGCCAATGGGCATTTTAGAGCTTCAGGAGATGCTACTGTTTTTAAACAAAAGAGCATTGAGTCTAAGGGTACCTTTACACTTAATCGTCGTGTGACTGAAGAACTAATTTTGGATCCAAGTTTAAGAAAAATTTTGACAGAAGGAAAAAACGAACTCTCTCTGCCCTTTAGCCTTAGTGGTCCTGTAGAGGATCCTCAGGTAAGTGTGGACTCTTCTCATCTGCAGCAACGCATGGTGCTAGCTAGTGCTGAGCTTTTAAAACAACAAACATTAAATGCCCTTAAGCCTCCGTCTGCTGTTAAAGAAGCCACTAAGAAAGGTCCTTTAAAAAAAGCAAAAGAGTCTTTGAGTAATATTTTTAAAAGAAACAAAAAATAAGACCAAGCTTTCTAAAAGCTTATGCTTTAATAAGTCTTTAATAAAAGATGTCTATTTACTTTGATAACAACGCTACCACTCCCTTGGCGCCGGAAGTGAGGGAATTTTTAGTGGCTCATTTGGATGAGTTTGGCAATGCCAGCAGTGTGCATCAGGCAGGCCAGCAGGCTAAGCGTTTGGTGAACACCGCTCGTGAACAGATGGGTGCTTTACTAGGCTGTCAAGAGTCAGAATTAATTTTTTCAAGTGGTGGAACGGAGGCGCTTAATACGGTTTTGCTAGCTAATTTTTTGCCTGATCCTCAAGGCAAACATCTTATTGTTTCTTCCGTGGAGCATAGTGCGGTCTTAGAGACGGCTCATTACTTAGAAAGTTTAGGAGCGGAGGTAACGCGCTTAAAGGTAGATAGGCAAGGGCGTTTGGACTTGGAGGAATTAAGGCTAAGCTTTAAACCTCAGACTAAGTTAGTAGCCATCATGTGGGCTAATAATGAGATTGGCAACTTTTATGATGTGCAAGCCATAGGAGAGATCTGCCAAGAAAAGGGCGTGCCCTATCTTTGTGATGCGGTGCAAGTGGTGGGGACTTTGCCGATAGATTTAAAAAAACTGCCCATTGATTATCTAGTGGCTAGTGCCCATAAGTTTCATGGACCCAAGGGGGTGGGTTTTCTTTACCGACGTAGCCAGGCGCCTTTGAGTCCTTTGATTAGGGGAGGCCGTCAAGAGAGGGGAATGAGAGCGGGCACCGAAAATATCTTAGGCATTGCCGCTATGGCAAAAGCTTTGCAAGTGGCTAGGTTTGAGGAAGTGGCTGAAATTAGTGCCTTAAGGGATAGGATGGAAGCAGAGCTTTTAAAGCTTTTTTCCGACTTAAGGATTCATGGAGAACTTAACAACCGCCTGCCGGGTACCAGTAATTTTGCCTTACCCGGTGTCAGTGGAGAGACCCTGCTGATGAACTTAGACATGCGTGGGGTACAAGTCAGTTTGGGAGCGGCCTGTGAATCGGGCTCGATGGATCCTTCTCACGTCCTTTTAGCCATGGGATTTTCTCCCCAAGAAGCCTTGGACGGCTTGCGCATTAGCCTTAGTCGGTATAATAGCCAGGCCGAAGTGGATAGTTTTATAAACCTTATAAAGGATTTTTAACCCTTTGAAGAACTTAAACAAAAACAAAGTCGTCGTTGCCATGAGCGGCGGGGTGGATAGTTCTGTAGCCGCAGTGCTCTTGCAGCGTCAGGGTTATGAGGTGATTGGCATTACCCTCAAACTCTGGGATGCACCAGAATCTGAGACTAAGCATAAGAGTTGTTGTTCTGTAGAAGACATTACCGACGCTCGGCGGGTAGCTGATCAATTGGGGATTCCTTTTTATGTGATCAATAGTAAGGAAGCCTTTAGAGAACACGTGGTAGAAAAGTTTGTGAACGAATACTTAAGAGGCCGTACTCCCAACCCTTGTGCCATGTGTAATGATAAGGTGAAGTTTGATTTTTTAGTAAAAAAGGCCCATGAGCTGGGAGCTTACTATGTGGCGACCGGTCATTATGCCCTTAAAGAAAAAAACTTAGCCGGTCTTTGGGAGCTTTACCAAGGAGAGGATGCCGGCAAGGACCAGTCTTATTTTTTATTTAGTTTGGGACAAAGAGAATTAGAGCATACGCTTTTTCCCGTGGGGGCTATGACTAAAGAAGCCGTGAGATTCATTGCCCAAGAAGCTAATTTAAAAACTAAGTCCAAGCCCGAGAGTCAGGAGATTTGTTTTGTCTCTAATCATCACGGAGACTTTATTCAAAAATACGCACCCAATAGGCTTACGCCTAAGGGAGATATTGTGGACGAGGCAGGCAATAAGCTTGGTGAGCATGAGGGGATTTATCATTATACCATTGGTCAACGTCGCGGGACCAAAGTCAGTGCCAATGAGCGTATAAAAAAAAAAAAAATCGATTCGGCCAAAAACCGCCTGATCATGGCTAGTGAAGAGGCTTTAAAGGAAAAATCCCTTTGGGCTAGCGGGGTGCGTTGGGTAGGTCAGCCTTTGGATGGAGAAGAAATTACGGCTAGGATCCGTTATGCTCATCGAGGGGCTGACGCTAAAATTACCCAGGTAGGTCCAGATGAGGTGAGATTGGACTTTAGAGAAGCACAAAGAGCTATTAGTCCGGGCCAAGCAGTGGTTTTTTATCGGGGCCGCCAAGTCTTGGGGGGGGCTTGGATTGATCGGGCGGAGAAATAATTAGCGGATTTAGTCTATTAGGTTCTCTTTTCCTTTAATGTTGGGACTCTCACTAGTGTTTCGTCTCTACGAATTTACTCCATCGGCTCAAGCGCGTTAAAGGTCAATTCAAATAACTTAAATAAGTTATTTGAATTGATTAAATAACTTAAATAAGTTATTTAATTACTATGGATTTTAAAAGGATCTTAAATTTAAGTACCCTTAAACATTCGGCTTTTTTGTTTGGGCCTCGTATGACGGGTAAAAGCACTTTGCTTAGAAAGCTAAGCTACACCCTTTATTTGGACTTATTGGATCTGCAACTGGAGTTACTTTACCGAGAAAATCCCAAGGTTTTTTGGGAAGAAATGGCTGCTTTAAGACCAGGTTCAAAAATTATTATCGATGAAATCCAAAAAATTCCTGACTTATTAAATTACGTCCAAATGGCTATGGACCAGTTGGGGCACCAGTTTATTCTTTCGGGCTCTAGCGCTAGAAAACTAAAACGAGGTGGAGCTAATTTGTTGGGTGGACGGGCCTTGGATCTTAAGCTACATCCCCTTAGTTTTGAGGAGATAGGTAAGGTTTTGGATCTAGAGAGTGTTTTAAGTTATGGTAGTTTGCCCAAGATATATTCTTTAGTTGTTAAAAAAGACTGGGAGATGGTTAAGGCTTATCTTCGCACTTATGTTAGCACTTATTTAAAAGAAGAAATCCAAATGGAGGCTTTGACAAGAAATTTAGGCGCCTTTCAGCGTTTCTTTTCCGTGGCCGCCCAATCCAATGGACAGGTGATTGAATTTGCCAATATTTCTCGTGAGTGCTCGGTGCCGATGACAACAGTTAAAGAGTATTTTTCTATTTTGG
>JAGRNM010000017.1:2400-13520 GCA_020440745.1 Deltaproteobacteria bacterium | reverse complement strand
ATCGTAGTAACAGCCCTGAGCAGGTAGGTAAGACGGCTATTTATAGAGGAGGCTTTCCTGCTATTTTTGCTGGCTATTTAATTAGGCTAACTAGTTCAAAAGACTTACATAGTGAGTATTTAAATGAATACATGGCAAGCCCTAGGGCTCGTGATTATTTAAAACTTATTAAAAGCGACGGCGTTTATCAGTCTAATATTAGTGCTAGTAAATTAAAAGAAATGCCTATTCCCTTGCCGAATTTGGCTAAACAACAAGAAATTGCGGCACATTTATTGACTTATAAGAAAATTTTTTTACAACTGATGGAGGATTTAAAGTCCTTGCACAACTTACTTGATTTGATTAAATTTATTTTTCTTAAAAGAGTTTATCAGAAGCTATTAAATTCTAGCCTAGAGAGGTATTTAAATGTTTTTAAAAATTAAAAAAATTTCTTTATTTATACTAAGCTTAGTCTTAACTTTTAGTTTGGCTGGAGGTTTTGGTTTGGAAGCCTATGCTAAAAAAGACAAATCCAATCACTCTAGTGTTAAAAAATCTAAAAGTGAGGGTGGCCCTCCTGACCACGCTCCTGCTCACGGCTATCGCCGTAAAAAACAGTTAGAAGCTAGGTATTATTCTTCTGCTAATAAGGGTGTTTATTATTATTATTTTCCACAAGAAAACACCTATGTTTGGAGGATTAAAAAAGGTGACGACTACGTTATTGAATTTGGTAGACGTCTTCCTCAGACTATTGTGGATTTAGCTTTAAGGCCAGTGCGTTCGGCGATTTTAGATGCTCCTCTTAATGAGGCCGACCAGGTAGATTTTAGTCTTTTTAAAATTAATTTAAATTTTAATTAAAGACATTTTAACGAGACTTATTTTTTAAAAAAAAAGAATTATTTAGCCTCTTTGTGAAGAACAAAGAGGCTTTTTGTTTGATGAAATTTCCTATCCTTTATACTTTTCGTCGTTGTCCTTATGCTATTAGGGCTCGTATGGCTTTGGCTTATGCGGGGATTAAGTTTGAGTTAAGAGAGGTGGTGTTAAAAAAGAAACCTCAGGAGATGCTTAAGCTTTCTCCCAAAGGGACGGTCCCTGTCTTACAATTGACTGATGGACGGGTTTTGGAAGAAAGTTTAGAAATAATGCATTGGGCTTTGGCTGAGTCTGGGTTTAAGCTTTGGTTGCCGGAGGATTTAAAAAAGTCTATCGATGCTTTGATTGCAGAAAATGATCAAAGCTTTAAAAAGGCTTTAGACGCTTATAAATATCCAAGGAAGCACCTAGAAAAAAGTAGGGTAGAATGGCGAGGGCAAGGCATGGTTTTTTTGCAAAAGTTGGAGAGGCTTTTAGGGGACTCAGCATATTTATTGGGAGATCAGATTTGTTTAGCCGATGTGGCTTTGTTTCCCTTTGTCAGGCAATTTGCTGGGGTGGATCCTGATTGGTTTGCCTCCCAAGAGACTTTAAAAAAATTAAATCTTTGGTTAAAAAAACTTTTAAATCATCCTCTCTTTTTGGCAGTGATGCAAAAGTATCCACCTTGGTCTCCTGGAGAGGCCCCGACTTATTTTGAATTTAAAAAGGATAGTTAAAATGCAAGAATGGACTGTGATTAGTTTTTATCAATTTGTAGCAATCCTCGATCCTAGTGCTTTTAAAAAGCGTTTGGAGGATTTTTTTGAGGGGAAAGATTTTTGTGGTACTATTTTGGTTGCGCCTGAGGGTATTAATTCTACGATGGCGGGTAGTTTAGAGGGTATAAAAAATTTTTTAAGCTTTTTAAAAAGTCAGCCTGGTTTAGAAAATTTAATCCATAAAGAAAGTAAAACTACAAGGCAGCCTTTTTACCGGATGAAAGTAAGGCTTAAAAAAGAGATTGTCACCATGGGAGTGCCCGATTGCAAGCCTGGAGAAAAAACCGGTATTTTAGTCAAAGCACAAGATTGGAATGACTTGATCCAAGATCCGGAAGTCCTGTTGATTGATACGCGTAATGATTATGAAGTAGAGATTGGTAGTTTTAAAGGCGCTATCAATCCTAAGACTCAGCATTTTAGTCATTTTGTCGATTATATTCAGGAAAAATTAAAGGATAAAAAAAATCAAAAGATCGCTATGTTTTGTACTGGAGGTATCCGTTGTGAGAAGGCGACTTCTTATATGTTGGATCAGGGTTTTCAAAAAGTCTATCAACTGGAGGGAGGGATTTTAAAGTACTTAGAAGAAGTGTCGTCGGAAGAAAGTGCTTGGGAGGGGGAGTGCTTTGTCTTTGATAACCGAGTGACGGTGAATCATGATCTTAAAAAGGGAGAGTACGAACTTTGTTATGCTTGCCGCGAGCCCTTGAGTCTTCAGGATCAAGAGTCTTCTCAGTATCAAAAGGGGATTTCTTGTCCCCGTTGTTTTGATAAACTTAGCCAATTAAAACGGTCGGCTTTGCAGGAAAGACAAAAACAAGTTCAGCTAGCTAAGGAACGAGGCAGTCTTCACTTGGGTTGGAAAAAGCCTAAGAATCGAGCCGCTAGACGGGCTAATTAAGCTTTATGGTCAAAGGATTATAAAGATTTCTTGTTTCATTAGTTTTTGTCATTTTTTAATCCTAGATTCGGCTTTGCCAAATCTAGGATTATTGATTCATTTGGTAAGCATTGCTGATCTATTCTTTGACTTTTCCTACTAATCCTAAACCGCTACTCCAAACAAAGCGCCTACTCCAGCTGTGATGGCCATTGCCAAAGCGCTCCAAAAAGCAACTCGCACGGCTCCTCTTAGCATTGAAGATCCTCCCGCCTTTGCCGATAGAGCACCCAAGAAGGCGAGAAAAAAAAGGGAACTAGCTGAGATAATCCAAATCAACCTTGAAGTGGGTACTAAGACAGTCGTTATAAGAGGTAAGGCTGCACCCAGAGCAAAGCTTGCAGCTGAGGCCAAGGCGGCTTGCAGTGGCCTGGCTGTTGTGGATTCAGAAATGCCGAGTTCGTCCCTGG
Organism: Deltaproteobacteria bacterium; assembly: GCA_020440745.1. Taxonomy (GTDB): domain Bacteria; phylum UBA10199; class UBA10199; order DSSB01; family DSSB01; genus JAGRNM01. The sequence continues at coordinate 10,539 of JAGRNM010000017.1, read as the reverse complement.
CATGGGTGCTTAGCGCATCCTTTGCCATCAGTTGGGTGGCGACTTTGGAAGCTAGATCTGCCTCTAGTCCGCGGTTTTGATAGATTTTGGATAATTCTTCGTGTTCGTGTTGAGGGTCCTTGGCTAGTTCTTGGGCTTCTCGTTTGAGATCAGCGTTTTCAGTATCCGCTTGGGAACTGACTGAAACGTATTCACCCGCAGCCATGGACATGGCTCCCGCTACCAAACCGGCAATGCCGGCAATTAAAATACTTTGGCTACTAGCGCCGGAGGCTGCTACTCCCAAGATTAGACTTGCAGTGGAAACAATACCGTCATTGGCGCCCAAAACTGCGGCTCGCAACCATCCAATGCGGTGGGTTTTGTGGCTTTCGTGATGCGGCATAGGGTTTCTCCTGTGTGGAAAGATTGTTTTGATATTTTGAAGGAATTAGGCAAAAGAAGCCTTTTTCTTTTCTAGCTCCTCCCAACGAGAGTAGCTTATATTTATTTTTGTTTCTAGTTCTTCCATCGATTGACTTAATTTTTTAAGTTGAATGTGATCGCTTAGTACTTCTGGTAGCTGTATTTGTTGGGTAAGCTTAGCTAATTCTTTTTCTAGGGCATGAATCTTTTCTTCCATCTGGCTAAGTTCCCGTTCCTCCTTGTAGCTAAGCTTGGTAGCTTTTTTAATTTTTTCTGAGGGCTTGTTTTTTTCTTTTTGTTTTGTTTGTTTGATTATTTCTGCATGCCAAGTCTCCCATTGTAGTAAGGAGGCAAACTTGGTCGTCTCACCGTTATGAAAAGGATGAAAGGCCAAGATCTCGGTGGCGACGCGGTCCATGAAGAAGCGGTCGTGGCTTACCAAGATTACTGCGCCTTCAAAAGTGCTGAGACAATCTTCCAAAATACCCAGAGTCGCCAAGTCAAGGTCATTGGTGGGCTCATCTAAGATGAGTAGATTGCATTCAGCCAGCATTAATTTGGCTAATAGCAGTCGGCTTTGTTCACCGCCAGAGAGTTGGCCCACTTTCATTTGCATTTGGTCTTTTTTAAACAAAAAGCGCTCTAGATAACCGCGGATATGCATGGCTTTGCCTTGGTAAATGACTTGATCGTCTTGTGGGGATAAGGCTTGGGTGATGGGGGTTTCGGGATCCAAAGACTCTCGGTTTTGTTCAAAATAAACCGGCTTTAATCTTTCGGCATGAAAGACTTTTCCACTATCACTAGGCAATTGCTTTAATAAGACTTTAATTAAAGTAGATTTGCCAGCTCCGTTAGCGCCTAAAAGGCCCAAGCGGGTCTGAGGGCCTAATAAAAGATTTAAGTCTTCAAAGATTTTTTTTTCGCCAAAACTTTTACTGAGGTGTTTGGCTTCCAAAAGTCTTTGGGGGCTATGGCCTTCGGCTTTAAAGGCAAGCTTGGCTGTGTTGGAGACATTGCGTGCGCTAAGCTCTTGGACTTCTTGAGCTAGTTCGCCAGCCCTTTGGATGCGGGCTTGTTGTTTGGTAGATCTAGCTTGGGCACCGCGAAGTAGCCATGCTTGTTCGCGGCGCAAAGTATTTTTGAGACTCAGCTCTTGAGATTTTTGGTTTGCTATCAGCTCTGCTTTGACTTCAAGGTATTTTTGATAATTACCCGACACACTCAAGAGTCCTTGGGGATTGCGAGAGTCCAGTTCTAAAATACGATTAGAAATTTTTTGTAAAAAATAACGATCATGAGTAACCGTCAAGGTGGCAAAGGGACTGCGGGCTAAATGTTCTTCTAGCCAAAGAATACTTTCTACATCCAAATGGTTAGTGGGTTCGTCCAAAAGTAGGAGATCAGGTTCTTGAATCAAAGCCCTTGCCAAGGCCACACGCTTTTGCCAACCGCCGGACAAACGGGTAACGACTGTCTCTGCGCTTAAAGCTGGAGCGCTTGTTCCCGAGCCGTCTAAAGAAAGTTTGGAGATCAGTTCATAAGCTTTTTGCAAAGCTTCGCTTGTTTCTAGATGCTTGGCAGCCTCTAAGAGGCTAGAAAGAATCGTCGCCTCTTCTTTAAACTGAGGGACTTGTGCTAGTAGCGCAAGTCGCGTGCCCTTTTGGTAGGCGACTTCTCCTGTGTCAGGATCTTCTTGTCCTATTAAAATACTAAGTAAGGTAGATTTGCCGGCCCCATTGGGTCCAATCAAGGCCACTCGCTCGCCGGATTCGATGCCAAAGCTTATATTATTAAACAAAGTACGGGCGTTGTAGCTTTTGCTTAGGTTGGAGATGGAGAGGATAGGCGGCATGAAGGGAGACTTTTAAAACTGGACGGGGGGAAATTCAAGGCTTATTAAAGGAGGGTGGGTATTCAAAGAATAGAAGCCTGCTTCTTGGGCTCAAAGAAGAGCGAGTAGTATGAATAAAGATTTTTTAAGCTAAGGAGACAGCTTATGCAATACTTACATACCATGATTAGGGTGAGTCATTTAGAAGAGTCTTTAGACTTTTTTTGTGGTCATCTTGGATTGGTGGAAGTCAGTCGTAAGGAGCATGAGAAGGGTCGTTTTACTTTGGTTTTTTTAGCGGCACCAGAAGATTTGGAGCGGGCTAAAAAAGATCAAGCGCCTTTGGTGGAGCTAACCTATAATTGGGATCCAGAGGAATACACTGGCGGGCGCAACTTTGGTCACTTAGCTTATCGTGTGGATGATATTTATAAGACTTGTGAAAAACTTCAAAAGGCGGGTGTCGTGATTCATCGTCCACCTAGAGATGGTTATATGGCTTTTATTAAAAGTCCCGATGGGATTTCTATCGAGTTATTGCAAAAGGGAGATCCTTTGCCAGTGCAGGAGCCTTGGGTCTCTATGGAGAATTTGGGTGCGTGGTAAGTTTTTTAAATTTTCAATTTATTTTTTCTAAGGTCTTGATCGGGGCGTAGCAAAAACTGATGGCGGTTAGAGATATCGGGAAAAAGTCTTTTATGGGAACTTGTTTTTTGGTGAAAATTTTTTAATTTTTCTCGGACGGTTGCTAAATGACCTCGGACAGTATTTTTAGCAATATCCATTTTTTTGGCGATTTCTGATTCGCTCAAACCTTGGCTAAAAAGAGTAGCTACCTGAGCTTGTTTTGGACCACAGCCGTAAAACTCTCGAAAGATTTCATCAATATCTACGGGGATACTCTCCTGAAAATAAGGCCAGTTAATAAAGAGAGCAGTGGGAACATAGCCCCCTAAGAGGGAATCAGAGATTTGATGGTCTAGAGAGGCTACAATAATTTGTAGAGGGGGATTTCCGGAAGAGCTTTTGATTAGGATTTGATTTTCTCTTTGGCGACTTTCTCCACGCAGGGTTCGTTGGCATAAGTCGTTTAGTTTTTCTGTATGGGCCATGTCAGTTGTTACTAGTTTTTTATGTTTTATTAATAAAGGGTCGCCTAGTCTTAAGATTTCTTCTGCTCGTTTATTACAAGCTTGGACAAAGCCCATTTCATCAAGGAGAATAAGTCCCCATTGCAAACGGTCTAAGCTGCCTTGAGTAGCGAGAAGTTTTTTAAGTAAGATGCGGTGACTAAGAGCCATAGCGAGATCTTCGGATAAATCCGAACAAAAACGTCGCATTAAGGCATGGACTTTAAAGTCTACACCGGGTTTATAGAAACTCAAAATACCCCACTGGTTTTTGTTGAGGGAAAAACCAATCGCTAGAGTATTAGGGACTTCGTAGGGTCGGCAAAATTCGTTATAAAAAGCAGTCTTGCGAAAGCTTTTGAGATTAGCGACTTGCTCGGTGGTAGAAGAGTGACCTATCCTTTGATACAGCTTAACTAGTGCTTTACGGTTATGAAAATCATCAATCCAATTGGCTTCAAAGAAGGCATCAACCCCTTCCTTAGGCCAGGTAATGGCCACTGGATCGATAATTTTAAAATAATTTTTTGGGTCTTTATCATTAATAGAAATAAAACCTGAGTCCATTTCTAAGATTTTAGAAACATAATTGAGCAGTTGATTCCAAGGAAAAGAAGTATCAAGCGCCTCTCGGTTAAGAGCATTTTTTAGCAAGCGGCTGGAAGCTTTGAGATGTTCTTCAAAATTACTAGATTTTAAAGGTCCGAGTGGGTGAGGCATAGAAGCTCCTTAAAAAATCTACCCGGACGTTTTTATTTTTTTTAATCATTCCCAATACTGTTGAAAAGGATGGTTGTCAAACAAGAGGACTAGTCCGATCGGACTATTGTAATATGGTTTTTCTTGCCTTAGTTTTCCTAAGCAAGATGATTATCTTCTTTTTTACTAAGTTAAAAACTGTTAGCTGACTTAACTAAGCTAAGGATCTCCGGGTGAGGGATTTGATTTTGATAGAAGTATTTAGAAAAAATTAAATCCCCTTAATATAAAAATAAAAAGGAGATCCCACTATGAAAACAAAGGTGCAATTGAGGATTGATGAGGCAGTCGCTTTATTCAATAAGATAAAAAATAGAAGAAAAATAACCCTCCTGGTTTTAGTTGCAGCTTGTGCCATGGTTATAAGTGCTTGTTCAAACAGTTTTACTCCCCTCAATGAAATTCCCACAACAACAGAATCAGAAGAAGAGCCTTCTGAGGTAAAGACTTACGAAGATTTAAGCGAAGCAGCTCTTAATAAGGTCTCACCAGAAGATCTTGAGCAATTGCTTAACTCAGAAGAACCAGAATTAATTTTACAACTAAGCTACGAAGCTATTCCAGGACCCGCCCCATCAGAGCCTGAGGAGCGCACTCTTTGGATTGAGGAGAAAGCTAATTATTATAACCAAGTAAAAGAAGATTTTTTTGCTTCGGTTCAGACAATGGTGGTGACCATACTTCATCAGTATTCTTATCTACCCATGCTGCACTTACAGCTTGCTAGCCCAAGCGATCTTGTTGAGCTATTAAACAATGATCGAGTGGAGAGAGTTTATGCAATAGAATATTTAGAGATGACCCTATCCCAAAGCCTTCCCTTAATTAATCAGCCTCAGATTGTAGATCACGGATTTTCCGGTGTCGGAACAACGGTTGCGGTATTGGATACAGGGGTTGATTATACCCACCCGGACTTTGGATCTTGTGTTACAGCGGGACCAGGATGTCGCGTTATCTTTGCTCAAGACTTTGCTCCGGACGATGGTCAGCTTGATGATCTGGGACACGGCAGCAATGTGGCTGGCATTGTAGCAGGCACGGCTCCAGGCACCAAGATTGCGTCCCTAGATGTTTTTACAGAAAGTCCTGTTGGTTACTGGGGAGCTTCAAACGGTGATATTACTGACGCTATTGATTGGGTTATTGCAAATCAGGTGCAGCTTAATATTGTAGCGATGAACTTTAGTCTGGGTGGTGGTTATTATACTCAAATTTGTCCTCTGAGTTGGGCAAATACTCCTTTTGCTGAGGCACGCAGTATGGGAGTGGTGCCTGTTGCCGCCTCTGGGAATGACGGTTTTACCAATGGAATCATCAGTCCCGCCTGTGCTCCGGGGGCTGTCAGTGTTGGCTCGGTCTATGATGACGATCTTGGACCGGTCAGTTATCAAGTGGGCTGCAGCGATCCCACAACAGCAGCGGATCAAGTCCCTTGTTATTCTAATAGTAGTTCTTTTTTGACTTTATTGGCGCCTGGCACTCGTATCACGGCGGCAGGGAGCACAAAATCCGGCACTTCAATGGCAGCCCCCCATGTTGCCGGGGCCATTGCCATACTTCGAGCACCCAATGCCAACCCTCACGCGACGCTTGACGAAACAGTTGATTACCTTGTCCAAACAGGAGTGCCGATATTAGACTCCCGTAACGGTCTAGTAAAACCAAGAATCGATCTCACCGCAGCGGTCAGTTTGATGATTTCAGAAGCTAATGATCTTAGTCTAGGGTCTTCTCACTCTTGTTATATTTTGGAAAAAGATATGGTCAAGTGTTGGGGATATAATTCTAATGGTCAACTAGGTCTTGGCGATACAGAAGATCGAGGCGATGATCCCAATGAGATGGGATTTAATTTAACAGGGTCTGGCTTTGGTTTTACTTTTTATGATCTTGTCCAAAAGGTGGCGCTTGGAGCATCCCATAGCTGCGTATTGAGCCATGAAGGAAAAGTAAAATGTTGGGGCAGAAATACTGAGGGTCAATTGGGTCTTGGGTATAACGATTTTCTTGGCGATGATCCCAATGAGATGGGATTTAATTTACCAGAAGTGGACCTTGGCTTTGCCTCCAATGATCCTGTAAAAAGTATTGTAGCGGGAGCGTCTTATACCTGCGCCCTGAGTGCTCAAGGTAGAGTTAAATGTTGGGGAAGAAATGATTATGGGCAGCTAGGTCTTGGCGATACAGAGGCTAGAGGCGATGATCCCAATGAGATGGGGACTAATTTACCAGAACTCGACATCGGTTTTGCTTTCAATGATCCAATAAGAAGAATCTTTGCCGCTGGGTTTCATGCTTGTGCCTTGAGTCAGCAAGGCAAGGTCAAGTGTTGGGGTGTTAATTGGAATGGCAGGCTTGGTCTGGAAGACACGGAAAATCGAGGCGATAATCCCAATGAGATGGGAGGTTTTTTACCGGAGCTTCAGTTGTTCTAAAACTATGGATACTTGGTAATAAATACCAAATTTGTGTCATTTTAAAATCCCCTCAGAAGCTAAGTTTTTGAGGGGATTTTTTTAAATATCTTATTAGTTAAAGAAGAGTGTTAGTCAGTATTTCTAACTTTTTCAACTTTGAGATCAGTGTCTTTTCCAAGATTGAGTAACTCCCCTTCTTGAACACATTACGAACTCGGTGCTACTCCCAAATTCTGCATTTTAAACCTATGGTAACAACCATTCAAAAACTACTAGAACAAGAAGCAGCTTAAATAACTCGCTAGCAAACTACCTTACAGAATTTTGACAAGCTCTTATTCTTTGGTTGGCACGCTTCCTCGATGGGGTCGGAAGGCTTGCCAATAATTTTTCGCGGGTATTGTTTCCAAATGGATTTTTGGAGTTTAAAAAGCTCTGCTTCAATTTCAGGGGAAGGCGGGAAGCGGTGACCTTGGGTACCCTTTGCTACCCATGCAGCGAGCTTAGGAAATTTTCTTTTGTATTCAGTAGTACCTTTCCCGCCAAGATAACGAAAATTGGTACTCAACAAAACATGGCCACGTTCAAACTTTAGACCGACATCATGAGGTAGGTTGTATTCTTCATGGACCAAGGCATTTACTTTACGTTTTGCTTTTCCTTTTTGATGACGATAAATGCAGTCAAGGCGTCTAGCATGCTTTTGAAGTTTATAATAAATCCCGTTTTCTAGGCGCTCTGTGATTTGGGCGATATAGATCAAACGCCCGTCCAAAGGTTTTCCACCAAAACCAAATAACCAGTCGTCTACTTGAGCACATCTTCGGATCACTGGTTTACAAATAGCCAAACTCAGTAGCCCATTTTGAGGACATGGGGCTGTTCCCATATCGACGATTAATTTATAAACAAAGCATTTCACTATTATGACATTGCGAATTTTGGTCATATTGTCTAGAAAGACATCACAAGGTTATCCGGGGAAACTTATGAAAAAAGTAATGAAATTAGCCGAGGTAAGCGATCTTGAAAAATTATTCCCCGAAGTCCTTTTTTAGGAAAATTCCTTCAGATTTTCTTCAACAATACTTTCAATCTAAAAATTTGTTTTTAGAGTTTGATTTTTCTCAAATCCCTAAAAGAAAAGCCATTGATACCCTTGTTGAAAATCTCGAATCTATTTCAAAGCCTGAATATGATAAGATCGATAAAGATTTTCGAAATATTTTTGCCTTAGGAAATGAAGGTGGAATTTTATCTATTTTGGAAGTATCTCAATTATCCAACGTACCAATTGCTAAAGATTTTGAGTTGCTTGAGGATTCTATAATTAAATCGTTTTGGTGCTTCCTGAAATTTCCCGATCTCTTTAAGGAAGCCTTTACCGTTAGCCGTTATTATTACGATTCTCGCTATTGGAGAAAGATTATTGGCCTACCTAAGCTAGAGCTACAAGTGGAGCCAAACATCATAAAAATCCTATCTCAAAAAATAAGTGCTTACTTTTTTAAACAAGAAGGGCGTGGCCGAGCTTGTCAAATTGAGCATTATAATCAGGGAGACTTGCAATTTTTTTTCGCATTTCCTGAAG
>JAGRNM010000017.1:0-2390 GCA_020440745.1 Deltaproteobacteria bacterium | reverse complement strand
TTTTTTTTTTTTTTTGAAGATTATGCCCGCACAGACATGGAGTGGGAAGACAACGAGCTTGCTTCTAAATCTCGCAAGCCCGCCTTTGAAATCATTTTTGTTTATTCTCAGAGTCAAGGTAGTTTGGAAGTTTATTTTGAGGGGCGAAAAACAGTGGCAACTAAGCTACAAGAAATGTTTGTTCAAACAATCATGGCAATCGAAAAGCTCCCTAAAACAATCCAAGATAGGGTTTATGAGCTAAACCCCCTAAAATCTCCTGAATTTACCTTTAATTATGGGGCTGGCTCAGGAATTAAAGAAGTTAAAATCAAAGAATTGCGCTTTACCTTACTTCCACAAGCTCGCAATCTCATTTTAAAGGTAAAACCAGATGATCCACCGGATGCTATTTATACTTTAATCAATCAGTTCTTTGCACGTGGTCATTCTTCGACAAATTATTATCCTCTTGGAATGACTCAAATTACTCAAGCCACTATTAGTGCAGTCATTACTGATTCTAGTTGTAAAAAGGGAGAAGTTAAAAAGACGATTAAAATCACCTGGCCGGATGGGTGCAATCTCAAAAATGAAGACAAAGATCCTATTTTAAGAAAAATGCTCGTGGATTCTGGATTGGAAGTTGCCTATGAAGAAAGCGAACGTGAAAGCAAAGCAGGATAGAGCTTTAAAAACTGCCTTTCGAGACGCCATGCAGCGACTCGAATATAACTTACCCCAAACCGAAATCTTAGGCCCACTTGAGATCGAAAACTGGCCCAAATATGCCATAAATTATTTTTTGGATTGGGAATTAATCAAAGCAGGGCCGCCAGCTTCTTCAATATTATGTATGGAATGTGAAATGCTCTGTACTATGCCCGTAGAAAGCAGAGAAATGCAAAATGGTGTCATCGAATATTTCCTTTATTGCGGGCCAAGAAACTACGGAAAAATTAATCTAAAAGATGATAATCTCAAACAATGGCGGCTAGATTTAGCTTCTTTTAGCAAGAGTCTAGCTGAACTTTTGGAAACAGAAAACGAGGCAGAAGAGCGCTTCCCAAAGCGGCTTTGGTATTTGGGGGAAAAGAAAATTCGAGGAATACGCCATGAACTTTTCTTGGCTCGCGGCGTGGCTTGGAGAGATTTCCCTAAGCTGATTGACTCTCAAAAACTTGGAAAAAGTTTACCTGCTTTATTTCTTTCTTTAACAGAAACCCCACAAAACTTTCCTCACCCGACCTTTCCCCTCGATAAGATATTAATATTTGAAAAAGCAGGCTTGAGCTTTGATTTGGCTGCCATAGAAAGAAACTTGCTAGAAAAAGAATCCACCCAGGGGAATGAATTTTGTTTTCAAAGGCAGGGTGATATTTGGTTCATCTGCTATGAGGGACAATGTGAACGCATTAAGCACGCTTTAGGCTTTGAGTACTTAGCAGTTTTGTTGGCCAAGCCCCATCAAAGCATTTCAGCGCTTGAGCTTTACTTGGCTGTCAAGAAAACACCACCCACAGCACTAAACAAAACAAAACCAGTAGAACCTTTTTCTGATCAACCAAAATCAAAAAAACAAAATACAGAACCCATGATCGATGCTAAGGCTAAGACTCAATACCAAAAACGTCTTAAGGAAATTGAAATAGAGTTGGCAAAGGTTCATTCAAAGGACTCCCAAAAAAGTAAAAGAATTAGCGATGAAAAAGCTCAAATTCTAAAACAGCTTTTCCCCAAAGCTGCTTTTCGCTCACCAGAAGAAGAAAAAGCTCGCCAATCCATACAAGCAAATATTCGGGGAGCCCTTAAAAAAATATCCAAAAAAATTCCCAAACTTTCCCTACATCTCAAAAACTCCATAAAAACAGGAAGTTCTTGCACTTATCAGCCTCAAACAAAACTCGATTGGAAGCTATAAAAATTAAAATGTGAAAACTTTTTTCACATTGTGAACCCCTTTTTCACCTTCCCTTGGCATGAGGCCAAGAGACAAAACCAAAAAGCCCAGCACATCCCATCACCTCTTCCAAGAGGAACTCAAGCCCCATTTTGAAGAAGCTTATCAAAGAGAACTTTCAGAGGAAGAGACAGTGGAGTGCATCCATAATCTTAAAGGCTTTTTGGAAACTCTCTTGGAAATTCAAATACAACAAAAAGGAAAAATGTCATGAACGCACCCAAAATCAGTGAAGTAACTATTCAATTCATCAAGCCCTTTGACGGCCTAATTGGTTTTGCCAGTTTGGTTCTAAACGGAGAAATCTTGCTTTCCTGTATCGGTATTTACCACCGTTTGGATGGCAGCGGTTATCGCATCACTTACCCCACCAAGAAAAATCAAATCACCACGCGGCCTATTTTTCACCCTATTTCACGACCTCTTGGTTTGGCCATTGAACACGCCATTT
>JAGRNM010000179.1 GCA_020440745.1 Deltaproteobacteria bacterium | reverse complement strand
CGGCAACCTAGGCATCCCTTTTTTGGATTTATTAAATCAAGACCCTGAGGCGGATTATTATGTCTTAGAAATTTCTAGTTTTCAGGCAGAACTCAGCAAAACCTTTCACCCCCATCTAGCCGTCTTTTTAAACTTAAGTGACGATCATCTAGACCGCCATCCCAATTTATTATCCTACCGAAGAGCCAAAGAAAATCTTTTCCAACACATGACAGACTCGGATACCTTATTTTATAATGCAGACGATCTTCATGTATTAGAAAGCATTGCAATTTTAAAAACACAAAAAATCCCTTTTAGCACCGCCAAAAAAGTAAAAGGAGCTTGGGCTGACACAGAAAAACTAGCTTGGTCTCCCCAAGGAGAAATCTTAAGCACTTGGAAACAAAGTGAATGCAGTCTACAAGGACTCCATAATCTAGAAAACATGGCCGCTAGCATCGCTGTTACTAAAACCTTACAAGTCAGTGATAAAATCATCCAAGAAGTTTTAAAAAGCTTTAAAGCACTAGCCCATCGCATGAGTAAGGTGGCTGAAATCGAAGGCGTCGCTTATTATAATGATTCTAAAGCGACCAATGTGGGAGCAGCGGTTATGAGCCTAGCTAGTTTTGAAAAAAATATCATCCTTATCATGGGCGGTGTGGACAAGGGCGGCAGCTACTCTCCCCTTAAGGCTTTAATACGTGCCAAAGTCAAAGCTTTAATCACCATGGGCCAAGCTGGACCTAAGATTGCGCAAAGCTTAGAAGGCTCTACGCAAATCTTTGAAGTCAACACTATGGAAGAAGCTCTACAAACCGCCCATCAATTAGCTCAAAAAGGTGATACGGTTTTACTAGCTCCTGCATGTTCTAGCTTTGATCAATACGCCAATTATGCTAAGAGAGGAGAAGACTTTGAGAGATTAGTCTTTAAGATAAACAAAAATAACTAATTATTTTTTAGCTAATTTCTTTTAAAAAAATCCTACTGGGTTTAAAAAGAATCAAAAAAACATGAACGACACTCCCAAACATATGGATTATGCCATCCTTGCCATGACGCTTCTGCTTATGGCCATTGGAGTGATGATGGTTTATTCCACCTCTGCTATCCTTGCTTCCGAACGCTATGGAGATGTTTATTATTTTTTAAAAAGAGAACTACTCTTTACTGGATTAGGCCTAGGCTTGATGTTTAGTTTTAAAAGCTTAGACTATCATCACTATTACAAACTTACCTATCCTATCTTGTTTTTTTGTTTTATTTTGCTTTTATTAGTCTTTATCCCGGGGCTAGGCTACGAAGTCAACGGAGCTAAACGGTGGATCCGCATTGCAGGTTTCGGCTTGCAACCCTCAGAAGTCAGCAAGTTTGGCGTCTTACTTTTTTTGGCTTATGCCTTAGCTAAAAAAGGCGAAGCCATTAAAAATTTTAAAACTGGTTTTTTACCTACCTTGGCTGTACCTGCTTTCATCGCTGCTGTTGTTCTTTATCAAGAAGACTTAGGCACTGCAGTGGTCATTGCATTAATTACTGGCTTGTTGCTCTTTGTCGGAGGCGCCCGCTGGCTACATCTAGGTGCTTGCGCCCTAGCTACTTTACCGGTGATAGGATTAGCGATTTTTCTAACCCCTTTTCGTGTCAAACGACTCCTAGCCTTTTTAGATCCCTGGGCTCACCGAGCGGACACTGGTTTTCAAATTATCCAAAGTTATGTCGCTTTTAACTCTGGGGGCTTAAGCGGTGCTGGTCTGGGACAGGGAAAACAAAAACTCTTCTACTTACCAGAAGCCCATACAGACTTTATTTTTTCTGGTTTAGCCGAAGAATTAGGTCTCATTGGCTCTTTAGCTGTGATTGGTCTTTTCTTTTTCTTAATTTTTCGCGGCATCCGAGTTGCGTTTCGAGCCCCTGATCTTTATGGCACCTACCTTGCTTTGGGAATTACCAGCCTACTTAGCGTCCAAGCTTTAATGAATTTTGCTGTCGTCATGGGACTCATGCCTACCAAGGGTCTTCCTCTACCTTTTATTAGCCACGGAGGCACAGCCTTATTAATTTTTAGTTCACTCATGGGAATTTTGCTAAACATCTCCTCTCAAACTTTAAAGAAATAACATGACCCAAACTTTACGAATCCTTTTAGCAGGGGGCGGCACTGGGGGACACATTTACGGAGGAATCGCTTTGGCTGAAGCGCTTCAAGAGATGCGTCCAGAAGCCCAAGTTCTCTTTGTAGGCACTTCCTTTGGCTTAGAAAAGGATATTGTTCCCCAAAAAGGTTGGGAACTCAAAACCTTAAAAGTAAAACCCCTAAAAGGATCCAAACTAAGCGCAAGGCTAAAAAGCCTTTTTAATTTACCACAAGCTTTATTTCAGGCTTTTAAGATTGTTAAAAAATTTAAACCCCATCTAGTAATTGGGATTGGTGGTTATGCCAGTGCCCCAACCATTATTGCTGCCCGTCTTCAAAAAATCTTTACCGCGATTATTGAACAAAATGCCTACCCCGGCCTTACCAATCGCAAATTAGCCCCTTGGGTTAACCGAATTTTTGTAGCCTTTGAAAAAGCTCTCAAGTTTTTTGATCCTAAAAAAACTTTTGTAACCGGAAATCCAGTCCGATCTTTTAAAAGAAAACAAATAGATAAAGAAAAAAATCCTTTCACTATTTTTATTTTAGGAGGCTCCCAAGGAGCCAGCAGTCTTAACGAAGCCATGATAGCATCCTTGGATCTATTAAAAGACTTTCAAGGCTCGCTACATTTTATTCATCAAACCGGCAAAAAGGATTATGAAAGAGTTAAAGCAGCTTATGAGAAAGCTGGTTTTTCCCATGAAGTTTATGACTTTATCCAAGAGGTAGGACCTTCTTACGAAAAAACTAATCTTGCTATTGCGCGAGCAGGGGCAGGCACGATTACCGAGTTAAGACTTTATGGTATTCCAGCCATCTTAGTACCCTACCCCTATGCTGCTGATGATCACCAAAGACTCAACGCCTTGGACATGACCGAACACGGAGCCGCCGAAATGGTCCTTAACCAAAATCTCAGCCCAGAACTCTTAGCAGAAAAAATTAAATATTACCTATCAAGTCCTAGCGCTTTAGAACAAATGGGCCTGATGGCCTTAAAGCAGGCCAAACCCATGGCGGCTAAAAAAATCTTAGAGTATTGCTTGTTGTCTTCTGAATTAAGCAAACTTTTATAAAAAGCTTACCTACTTTCAAAACGACGCCAAAAAAATAATGCTAAACTAAGCAATAACCAGGCACAGCTTAATAAAGAAAAAGAAGCTGAAGCACTAGCGTTTAAACTACAGCCTCCAGTATTAGATCCTCCACCGCCTAAGGAAATAGCGGGGGGTTCTACTTTACACACACTACTACAACCATCACCGTTTTCAATATTACCATCATCACAAACCTCTCCAAAGTCAGTATCGATAATACCGTCACCACAACGCTGCTCAGTACAATCAGGACGACATGCGGCATTGGGCTCGCTGCTTAATAAGTTACCATTATCACAAACCTCTCCAAAGTCAGTATCGATAATGCCATCACCACAACGCTGCTCAGTACAATCAGGACGACATGCGGCATTGGGCTCGCTGCTTAATAAGTTACCATTATCACAAACCTCTCCAAAGTCAGTATCGATAATACCGTCACCACAACGCTGCTCAGTACAATCAGGACGACATGCGG
>JAGRNM010000178.1 GCA_020440745.1 Deltaproteobacteria bacterium | reverse complement strand
AAGGAGAGGGAGTAGCTACTAGTACAGTGCTTGCTTATGCCCAAGAATTAGCAAGCTTAGCAGAATTTTATGCCGATCATAGTGCAGATAATATAACTACCCTAGAGGTTAACTTTGCTGTTAATTCGGCCTTATCCTACGGCCTATCTAGTTCTCTACTGCAGATAGCTCTACATGGTCCTAAAGAGTTTGAATCCTCTGCTTTTACCAGCCTTAACCAACTCCTTCATCACTCAAGCAGAAACGGACTAGAATCTGTACTAAATTCACTCGCTAATATGGACTTATCCCAACTCTCCCAGGAAAATAACACTCGATTAGCTTATTTGCTTCGAGCCATTGCTAATCATTCAGAGTTTGATCAAACAATATCAGAACAATTGAAAAACGTTATTAAATACGCTCAGAGTGCCTGCACGGATAAAAAGTGTCAAAAAGAGTTTAATCAAATTCTTGAAGATGAAATAACTAGTCTAGAAGTATAGCATCCTATGGCTCCACCCACCACCCATTCTACCGCTTCTAAACACCAAGTGGTCATTTATGGCTCGGATACAGAGGTTAATCCTCATGAAAAAGCCGAGTCCGTGGTAGAAGCGATGGGCAGCCATGATTTAAAAACCCAGACATTTTATTTTAGGACTAGTGAAGCCCCTTTAAGAAACTCTCAACTTTACGATTTTACTGCCCCCTTTGGTACCGGATCAGAACGCACTCATCTACTAACCGCCCATCCCTACGAAGTACGTTATAGTTTTTTTATGAATCACGGAGGTGATGAGGCCAATCCAGGTCACAGTAACAGCTCTTATTTTGTAGGTCCCCACAATTCCCTCATCTATCACTATGATATGGCTCCAGAAAGTGCCCAAAGCCAAAGTGGCTTACAGATGTATTTTTTAAATGGCTGCCGATCGGGTAACTATAGCACCTTTGCCCATTATCAAAGTTGGACAAAAGGCGCTTTGATTTTTAGCGCAGGAGCAGAAAGACAAATTGTCTTTAGAGGCGCCGCTTTTTACTTTATTAAAGACCCAAGCGAAAAAGACTGGGCTCAATACGATCGCAATGGCGACCAAGAACTCTCCATGAGAGAGCGTTGTGCTTATGCGGGAGATAAAATCACCGATAGTTTTCCTATCTGCAATATTGACCCCCGAGTTGGCGACCACAACTTAGACGGTAGCCAAGCTACTGGTATCTTTAAGGGGAAGGAGCTCATCGAAGTCCAAGGAGAAGAAGGCCTTCAAAAGGCTACTCAAGATTATGGCTTAGGCACTGAGCTTGTAGTGATCTTTGTAGAGGCCAAAGGACTAAGAGCCGCTCGCCGCTATGCTGAAAAACTTAAAAAAACTATTATCCAAAAACACCATAGCGACTACCAAGTCATCCTAGCTACGGCTCCAGAAGACAGACAAAACTATTGGCTTCAACACCGCAATTTAAAGATTGGTTCCCATTCCTATCAAGCCCAGTTAGCTCACCCCCATTACCATCAGTATCGGCCGATTCCCTGGATTAGCAAACAAGACCCTTTTACACCCAAAGCTATTTTAGAATTAGAACACCTCAATCTTGCCGAACAAGAAAAGCTTATCCGAGAAAAATTAACTAACCCAGATCCAAAAATCAAAAACCAATCTTATAGACTTATTTTTTATAGTGATGATTATTTAAAGAAAATTTTTAAGCCAGAGTTTGGCCTAACTCTTAATAGCCATGTTATTTATAATTATAGTTTTACAACAACTCTCTTAGAACTTTTAAAATTCGAACCACAGCTAAAAGAAGAACTCTTTCCCATCCAAGGAAAATCTCAAGATAATTGGGAGGCCAACAAAGTCTTTATTGCCTTAAGTGCCGTTAAGAGTCACAAACATGAAGACTTTGACCCACAGCATTATCAAAAATATCTAAACCAATTTAGCCAAAGCTTTCTTTTACAAAAAATGACAGAAGACAACCATGCAGAAAGCAATCGAGCTGGGGAGACACTTTTTTATCAACTCACCGAAGGAGGACAAAAGCTAGAACTAGACCAGGCTTCTATTAAAACCGCTCTAAACTTATTAGCTAAAAAACTAGCATCCACTGACCTAGAGGAACTTAAACAAGCCACTAATAATCTAGCTGTCTTAAAAAGCATCGGCATTGACCTTGAAAGCCTTCAAAGCAAGGTGGAAAGCCTTCAAGCTAGGCTAGTCACTCAGTTCAGTTCAGACTTAGAGAAAAACTTTGGAGTAAACTATTCCCTAAACAAAATTTTAGTTCATTTAAAAAAGTCAGGCTTTGCTTTAAAAAATAATAAGCTTTTGACAGCCCATATCCAACAACTCAAGGAAAGCTTTCAGGACAAATCCATTAAAGACTTTGATCGCAGCCTTGACTCTCTGCTCTTATGTAATTTGGCTAAAACTATGGAAGAACCTGAGGAGCTCATTGACAGTCTACTCTCTATCCTTCAAGATCCAAAAACTGTAGAAGAAACTTACCTGCTCTTAACTAGTTTTAGTGATAGCTTAAAACAATTAGCACAAAGTCCAGAACTTAACTTAGCCTTAAGAGTAAAAATCTTAAACGGCCTAGAGTCCTTTGAAAAAGTAATACCCAGTCATCGAGAGGCGTTGAGATACTATTTTCAAGAAGACATCCAATCAGTAAAACAAAGCCTACAAGTCTATATCCAAGCAGGACAACTGAAGACAAGATAAAGACCCGATGAGGTCCCAAGTCCTCAATTTTTAATACTTTTTGATTTAAAAGTAGACTCCAAACCCCAAACGGTACGCTTAAAGTCTAAAGAAGCACTGCGTTATTTTCTTAATTATTTTAAGCACTTCCCATAAAATCTTTCTAAAATCAGTACTTAAAATTTAATGGCACAAGTTTTGCTTTAACTTTGTTTTAACATACTAAAGTTTTAATGGGGCTTTTGGGTTTTTGAAGCGGTTTGAAGGGTAAAAATTTAAGGTAAGGAAAAAACCATGGGCTCCCCCCACGCCATTAAGCAAGCAAGCTTTCAAGAGACTAACTTTGTTAATTTTAGCCAAAAACTCCAAGACAAAGGGCTATTTGACGTTGTCCGCAGCAGTGACCCTCTACTAAACCAAGTACAGATCAGCCTCATCACCAGCAAAATTGAGGGACAAAATATTCAACGTTATCAAGTAACTATCCCCCAAAGCGGTTGCCGGGAAAAAGACCTCCTCCAGGCCTTTGAAAAAGTTGGATTGTCCATCAATACCGCTGGCTTGCATTCTCTTTTAAGCGCCATCCAACTAGCAGACGGCCACCCTGATAAAAACCGACGCCTAGACACTCAAAAAGAACGAAAGCGTCTAGACCGGGCGCTGGATGCCTATGCCGGCTCTCCTCAGGACAATGGTCAGTTATGGAAACAAACTCCAGTTTACCAAAATTTTAAAAACCCCTACTTTGCCGCCCATGCCTTAGACTTAGGCTGGGTTAATCGGGGACAAATGCATCAAATCATTAAAAGGCTAGAAGCAGACCAAAATCAAGCTAGCGAGTTAAATTTTTTGGCTCAGCAAACCGTGTTTGGACCCGAGGACAGCCAATTAATCCTTAGTCTAGCCCAACGTGTGCAGGCTAAATACCCCCAAAGAGCTTCTGCCTTGTTAGAGATGCTCTCTCCCCAATTACTTCAAGACTCGGAACTAGTTTGGGGACTCTATCAAAATCTAGGAGCCATTGCCTTGGATC
>JAGRNM010000177.1 GCA_020440745.1 Deltaproteobacteria bacterium | reverse complement strand
CTATGGATCGACGTTTTTTAATGACCATTGTAGAAAAATTTTCCGGTGGTCCCGTGGGGATAGAAACCTTAGGCAGCGCCTTGAGCGAAGAAAAAGACACACTAGAAGATGTTTATGAACCTTTTTTAATCCAATGTGGCTTTATTAAAAGAACCCCCCGAGGCCGCATGGCCACTGTAAAAGCCTATGAGTATTTGGGATTAACGCCACCAAAAAACTTAAATCAAGAAACTCAAAGTAATTTATTTTAATTAAAAAGTGTCCCAAGCTATTCAAAATATCTTTAATCGCATTGCCCCCAATTACGACAAACTCAATCGAGTTTTAAGTTTCAACACAGATAAGGGCTGGCGTAAAAAAGCCATCGAGCAATTAAAGGATCGTCCTTATCCTCTGATCCTAGACCTCTGTGCTGGCACTTTGGATCTAAGCATCGAACTTAGTCAAACTTATCCCAACTCTCAAATCATCGCCGTGGATTTTTCCCTACCTATGCTAGAAAGTGGCAGGCAAAAAATTCCAGACAAAACTCATATTCCCCTTTTTTGTGGAGACGGACATCGTTTACCTTTTCAAGATGATTATTTTGACAGCATTATTTGCGGCTTTGGTATTCGCAACCTCGATCAAAAAGAACAAGCGGTTCAAGAAATCCGCCGCGTCTTAAAACCTGGAGGTCGTTTGGTGGTCTTAGAATTTTTTAAACCCAGCGGAATCCTCTCCAAGGCCTTTTATCAAAGCTATGGTCGTTATGTAATCCCTACCTTGGGCGGCATCTTAGGACAGGACAAAGCAGCCTACCAATACTTACAAGATTCTATTCAAAGTTTTTTTTCTATCCAAGAATATTTAGACTTTTTAAAAAAACATGGATTTCAAAAAACCAAATCCGGCGCCTTAAGCGGAGGCGTGGTTCACTGGTTGTGGGCGGAGTGAGGTTTTTCTTGAATCATCTTTTACAAAAAACCAAATACACTTTTGAGTTAGTCAAATTCTCCCACAGTATTTTTGCCCTTCCCTTTGCGCTGATAGCCTATTTTAATGCCAGCCAAGGGAAAATCCTGGGAGTTAAATTTATTTGGGTACTACTTTGTTTAGTAGCAGCGCGCACTGCTGCCATGGCCTTTAATCGTTTAATGGATGCACCGATTGATGCCCAAAATCCCCGCACCCAAAATAGACATCTTCCCCAAGGATTACTTAAAAAAAACTATGTCTGGATGCTTACGCTTCTAAGTAGCCTCTTATTTATCTTAAGCGCCAGACAGTTAAACCTTTTAAGCTTTTATCTAGCACCACTTTGTTTATTAATTTTATTTTTTTATAGCCTTACTAAAAAATTCACTCATTATACTCAGTTTTTTTTAGGTCTAGCCTTAGGCCTAGCTCCCCTAGGAGCCCATATTGCAGTGACCGGTCAGCTAAATGGCGCAGTTTTTTTATTAGCAAGTGCTGTCATTTTTTGGGTGGCGGGCTTTGACCTACTCTATGCCTTACAAGACTTAGACTTTGACAAAAAAGCCAGCTTGTATTCCCTTGCAGTCAAGTGGGGAAAAGCCAAAAGCCTTACCATGGCCAAGGTCTTCCACGCTTGTTTTGCCTTACTATTGGGCCTTTACATTTATCTAGAGTCCGTAGGACCTTTATTTTGGCTAGGTTTTAGCCTAAGTGTTATTTTACTTTTTTGGCAGCACTTAAGGCTAAAGACCGACCTTAGCAATCTAGAAGCTAGTTTTTTTAACGCCAATGGTATTTTAAGTTTAATCTTAGGCTTAAGTGTTTTTTTAGATTGGAAACTTTTTACACCTTAGATCTTACTGACCGAAATCACACCCTCTAAGGTTTCTAGATTTTGTAGGACTCTATTTAACTCATCGCGATCTTTAATTTCTAAGCTAAAAATATTAAGAGCTTTTTGATCACCCGTGGTTCTAATATTGGCCTCCACAATATTAATACCCATATTGCTGATTTTTTTAGTCATAGAAGCTAAAATACCTGGTTTATCCACAGTAACCGTTTTGACTTTGACACGATGGAGCATTTTTTCTTCTCCCTCCCACTCCACGTCTACTCTTCTTTCGGGATCATTGGCCAAAACGCGATCACACTGTGTTTGATGTACAATCACCCCTCGACCGCGAGTAATAAAGCCTGTGACTTTATCACCTGGCAAAGGCCCACAACACTTAGCCAAACTAACCAAAATATCGTCATGCCCCCCAACCCTAATACCACTTTTCTTTTTTTGTTTAACCTTCTGAAACATGGCCTGTAATAAAGAAGGCTCTGTTTTAGAAGTGTCAGTTTGTTTTTCCTGACTATCAGGATAGAGTTTATTAACTACGTTATTAGCGGTAATTTTTCCATAACCAATCTGTACTAAGAGGGCTTCAGCATCTTCTAATTTAAAAACCTTCTTGGCCAGAATAGTAAGGGGTTTCATTTCTAAAGACTTTTTAGACTTTAAAGAACGCTTTTCTAACTCACGACTTAAAGCTTCTCGACCTAACTCTAAGGCTCTATCTCTTTGGTCTTTTTTAATTTCTGCACGGATTTTGGCTCTTGCTCGAGAAGAACGTACAAATTTTAACCAGTCTTTTTTAGGCCTAGAACCCGCCTTAGTTAAAACTTCGACCGTATGACCACTTCTTAAAACATAATCCAAAGGAACAATACGACCATCTACTTTGCCACCCACACACTGGTTACCCACATCAGTATGAATAGCGTAGGCAAAATCTAAGGGTGTAGAACCATAGGGAAGTTCAATTAAATCACCCTGAGGAGTAAAAACATAAACGTCAGCAGCAAAAAGATCTAATTTAACCGTATCCAAAAATTCATCAGGATCACTTAAGTTCTTTTGCAGATCTACTAGATCCCTAAGCCACTGAAATTTTCTTTGGTCTTCTATGTCCAAGGAGTGATGTTCTTTATAATTCCAGTGAGCAGCAACACCTCCCTCATTAGTTTCATGCATCTTTTTAGTGCGAATCTGAAACTCCACATGCTGACCCTCTAAACAAACAACAGTGGTATGCAAAGACTGGTAGTTATTAATTTTTGGCATTGCAATATAGTCTTTGAAACGACCAGGAACCGGTTTCCAAAGCTCATGCAAACAGCCTAAGGCTTCATAACACTGACGGATACTATCTACGATAATTCTAAAAGCAATCAGATCGTGCACTTGTTCAAAACTTAAATGCTGACTCTCCATTTTTCTATAAATACTAAACAAGTGCTTCATTCTACCCTTCATCTCATGGGGAATTTTATACTCGTCTAATTTATTTTCTACTACCTGCTGGACTCGCTCCATATAGTTTTCTAAACTAGTTCTTCTTTCTCTAGTAGCTTTTTCTAAGCTCTCGTAAATATGGGGCTTAAGATATTTAAGACAAAGGTCTTCTAGTTCTATCTTAACCCACTGCATACCCAAACGATTAGCCAAAGGCGCATAGATCTCTAAAGTTTCTTGAGCAATCTTACGTTTTCTCTCAGAACTTAAGACTTCTAAGGTGCGCATATTATGAAGCCGATCCGCCAATTTAACAAAAACCACTCTAATATCTTGAGCCATTGCCAAGATCATTTTACGAAAATTCTCTGCTTGCTTGGCTTCCTTTGAAGAAAATTTAATTTGATTAAGCTTAGTGACTCCGTCCACCAAATTAGCAACCGACTCTCCAAATTCTTTTTTAATATCCTCTAAAGTAAGAATGGTATCTTCAACTGTGTCATGGAGCAAAACTG
>JAGRNM010000176.1 GCA_020440745.1 Deltaproteobacteria bacterium | reverse complement strand
CTTCGGCTAATAATGCCGCGTGTAATGGCTCAGGATAACGTGTGCCTCGCGCCTGACGCAAGGTAGCAACGTGGTCGATATTAACACCTAATAAAGGCATTTAGACTTCTCCTAGTTCTTTTTTTGCTTCTTCTTTAAGAGCTAAGGCCATCTCTTGTACCTGCTTTAGGTCTTCGCCCTCAATCATAATACGTAAAAGATTTTCGGTTCCGCTATAACGAATCAAAAATCGAGCAGAGCCTTGAGTCTTGGCCTCTAATTTGTTTTTTAGCTTTTGTAAATTGACGAGGGATTCTAATGGTTTTTTTTCTGGAACTCTTAAATTTTCTAGGACTTGAGGACAGGGCTCTAAGACTTGAGTTAATTCACTTAAGTCTTTTTCCTGGCGTATTAATGAATCTAAGATTCTTAAAGCCGCTAGGATGCCGTCTCCTGTAGTAGAAAATTTTCCAAAAATTAAATGGCCCGATTGTTCTCCTCCCAAACTATAACCGCCTCGCCTCATGGCTTCTAAAACGTAGCGATCTCCCACAGGAGTTCTCAAAAGTTTACCTCCTTGGCTTTCTAAAAACTTTTCTAAAGCCAAATTACTCATGACAGTACCCACAATAGTTTTGTCTTTAAGTTTACCTTCTTCTAATAAAGGTAAGGCAGCCAAAGCAATCAGGGTATCACCATGGATAATCTGGCCTTTTTCATCGGACATGACTAAGCGATCAGCATCGCCGTCAAAGGCAAGTCCTGCATGGGCTCCTAGTCTTTTGACTTCTGCCGCCATTTTTTGGGGATAAAGGGCTCCGCAATGATCATTAATATTAAGTCCGTTAGGAGAAATATGAAGAGGAAAAACCTGAGCACCTAGTTCTTCAAAAGCCATAGGGCCCACTTTATAAGCGGCTCCATGGCCACAATCGACCACTAACTTAAGACCCTCTAGGGTTTTGTTTGGAGAAAAAGCTCGCTTAACATGTTCAATATAACGGCCTAGGGCATCTTCAACACGAAAGGCTTTACCAATAGATTCATGGGTAGGAGGATCGTCGTGAGTTTGATTTTCTAGTAGGTTTTCGATTTGTTCTTCTACTTCGTCTGGTAATTTATAACCTTGGTGATCAAAAAATTTAATTCCGTTATCATAAAAAGGATTATGACTAGCACTTAAAACCACGCCAGCGTCGGCTCGCATGGCTTTGGTAATATAGGCAATCCCAGGAGTAGGCAAAGGACCCAAAAGAACAGCTTCAGCACCCATCGAGGCGATTCCTGCACTTAAGGCGTTTTCTAACATATAGTTACTACGGCGGGTGTCTTTACCAATAACAATACGATGACGCATCCCTCCCTTTCCTTTAAAAATAGAGGCAATGGCTTGCCCTATTTTTAAAGCAGTTAAAGGGTCCACCGGCGCTTGATTAGCTAAGCCCCGTATTCCATCGGTTCCAAAGAGTTTTCTAGACATAAAATTGGGTTTAATGCCTTGGGGCAAATGAAGTCAACTGTGCTATATCCTTTTTAGGGGAAAGTAGGATGATTAAACAAGCACCTTTAATTTTATAGTCTTTTTAAAGCTTGTCTGGTTTTCCCCACTGCGTGCACCCGTAAAAAGGAGGCTCCTTGTTTAGCGGCTTCTAAGGCAGCCTGGACGCTAGCGGCTTCAATTTGTTCTAAGTCCTCTCCTACTTGGGCTTTAATCATGCGTTTACGAGACACTCCTACCCAAAGTGGACGTTGTAGGCTGAGACGCATTTCTTTAATTTTTCCAAAGAGTTCCCAATTTTGGGAAGTGGTCTTAGCAAAACCGAAACCTGGATCCAGGCAAATGTTTTGCAAATCAATCTCCCAAGCTAAGGCTTTTTGAAGAGAAGCCTTAAGCTCTAAAAGCACTTCTTCATAAAGATGGTCGTAGTAAGCGTGTTCCATCATATTAAAAGCCTTGCCTCGCCTATGCATTAAAACCAATCCGGCTCCACTCTTTTGAACAGCTTTTAATAATTGAGTGTCGCTTCCTCCAGAAACATCATTAATAATGTCAGCTCCTTCCTCCAAAGCTCGACGAGCTATTTCTCCTTTTTGAGTATCAATACTAATAGGTAATTTAAGACGAGGACGAATGGTTTTTAAAACAGGATAAAGGCGTTGCCACTCTTCTTCTAACAAGACTTCTTGAGCTCCTGGTCTAGTGGATTCGGCACCTAAGTCTAAAATATCAGCCCCCTCTTCCACCATCTCTTCTGCGTGTACTAAGGCTTTTTTAGGCTGGATATATTGACCACCATCGCTAAAGGAATCAGGGGTTAAATTAAGAATACCCACGACCTTAGGTTTAGAACAATCAAGGACTTGATTAAGAATTTTCCAAGAAGAAACCATGGATCCCTATAGCTAAAGCTTCGCTTATCGTTTTGATAGCTTAAGCAATAAGACTAGCTTGACCCTTAAGTTGCCTGAGGTAAATGGGGCCTAACAGTAATGCCAGGTTTTTTTTCTGGCTTGGTACCTACTGGGGCTGCAGGAGGAGGCGGATCCCCTAACTTAGGTAAAGGAGGTAATTTTTCTCCTTTAATGACTTTGTCAATTTCGTCGCCATTAAGGGTTTCGCGTTCTAATAAGGCTAGACTTAAGTTGTCTAAATCTTGACGATGTTTTTCTAAAAGACCACGAGCCCGATCATAATTACGAGTAAGAATATCATGAACTTCTTCGTCAATCGCAGAGGCAGTCTCATCACTATAGTCTTGATGGCGAGCAATCTCGCGACCCAAGAAGACTTGTTCTTCTTTTTTACCAAAAGTTCTGGGGCCTAATTTAGCGCTCATCCCCCATTCACAGACCATCTTACGGGCTAAATCAGTGGCTTTTTCCAAATCATTGCCAGCACCAGTAGACATCTCGTTAAAGACAACCTCTTCTGCTATGCGGCCACCCATCAAAATCGCAATGTTGTTTTCTGCCTCTTGAGAAGTGTGACTGTGTTTTTCCTCCTCAGGTAATTGTTGAGTAAGACCTAGAGCCATGCCTCGTGGAATAATAGTTACTTTATGAACAGGTTCTGTGCCAGGAATCAGTCTAGCAACCAAAGTATGACCAGCTTCGTGATAAGCCGTACGTTTCTTTTGCTCTTCACTAATAATCATAGAGCGACGCTCACGACCCATTAAAACCTTGTCTTTGGCTCCTTCTAGATCTTCCATCTCTACGACTTTTTTGTTTTCTCTAGCTGCCATTAAGGCCGCTTCATTAACTAGGTTTTCTAGATCAGCACCACAAAAGCCAGGGGTACCACGAGCTAAGACTTCAAGATCAACGCTCTCAGAAATAGGTACCTTACGGGTGTGAATGCGCAAAATTGCCTCACGACCTTTTAAATCAGGACGCCCAACTACTACACGACGATCAAATCGGCCTGGTCTTAGTAAGGCAGGATCTAAAACATCAGGACGGTTAGTAGCAGCAATCAAAATAACTCCATCATTGGATTCAAAGCCGTCCATTTCTACTAATAATTGATTTAGAGTTTGCTCTCTTTCATCATGACCACCGCCCAAGCCTGCTCCTCGGTGGCGCCCCACGGCGTCAATTTCGTCGATAAAAATAATACAGGGAGCATGCTTCTTGCCTTGTTCAAAAAGATCACGCACACGAGAAGCTCCAACTCCTACAAACATCTCCACGAAATCTGAACCAGACAAGGAGAAGAAAGGTACTTTTGCCTCTCCCGCAACCGCTTTAGCCAATAAGGTTTTACCTGTTCCCGGAGGTCCTACCAGC
>JAGRNM010000175.1 GCA_020440745.1 Deltaproteobacteria bacterium | reverse complement strand
CTGATATCTCCTAATCAGTTACTTTATTGGCTTGTTTTGTTGACGGGAGTGTATGTTTCTATCATTCCTTTAATGATTAAACCTGTTTTAAGTCTTTCCTTTAAAATATTTTCCGATCAGGAACTTTCTATTTTTTTCCCTTCTTTACTAGCTATTTTTGTTTTGTTTGCCTTGCCCATATTTGCCTTAGGTATGGTAAGTCCTCTTGCAGCCCGTATTGGCATTGAAAAAATGGACAGGGTTGGGGGCATGATAGGGGACCTTTACGCTTTTTCTACTATAGGCTCTTTGGTAGGGACTTTTTTGCCGGTTTTAGTTTTGGTCCCCTTTATAGGTTCTAAATTAAGTTTTTATCTTTTTGGATTTTTATTAATTTTATTGGGCGTTTTGGGATTAAGGCGTTGGTATTTGTTATTTTTGTTATTGCTACCTCTTTTGCCTAATTTTCCTTGGTTTCAAGAGACCTTGTCTAAGTCAGTGTTGTATCGAGGCGAGTCTTCTTATCAGTATGTACAGGTCAAAGAACTTAGCCAGGGTGGCCGTGCATTATTTTTTAACGAAGGTCTAGGCATACAATCTTTTTATTCCCCCAAACAATACCTGACGGGCTTGTATTGGGATGTCGCTAACTTATTGCCTCTGCTTTACCCTGAGGGAAAAAATTTTTTAATCTTAGGTCTTGCTGGTGGAACTAGTGCTAGGTCACTTCATCATTTTTATCCCCATCTAAAATTGACCGGGGTAGAGATTGATCCGGAGGTGATTCGTTTAAGTAGAGATTATTTTGGCTTAGACCAAGTTCCTATTAAGATTGTCAACACAGATGGGAGGGTATTTTTAAACAACTCCACAGAAAAATATGACTTTATGATGGTGGATGTTTTTAGGGACGGAATCTACGTGCCTTTTCATATGACGACGCAAGAATTTTTCACCTCCGTTAAAGACAGTCTTACCCCAAAAGGTGTGTTGATGATGAATGTTTTTTCTCCTAAGCGTGAGGATCCTTTATTAAAATTAATCCAAGATACTGTTTCTTCGGTTTTTCCCCATTTTTACACACTTAGAATGTCTAGAGGAACCTACTTGTTTTTAGCTTCTTCTTCTCCTCTTGCTTTTGAGATTCCTGAGTCTGATCAGTATCCTGAAAGTATTTATCAGATGGCTCAACAAGCCTTTCCAAAAGTAAAAAAAGTAAAAGCAGATAAGCAGGGCAGTCTTTCTAAAGACGATTATTCCTTAGCGGAGCTTTTGTCAGCTAAGTTGTTGTTCTTAGAAAAAAAGGTTAATGCTTTTTAAAGAACTTAGGAGTAAGTCCTAAGATTTCTTGATCTGGGAGGGAAGTACTTGTTCCCTTTCGTTTATTTATACGGCAGCAAGCTTATGAAATTGCGTCCTCTTTGGATTTTAAAGCTTAATAAATTATTCTAAAACTAGAGAAGCGCTTTTTGCTTGCTTAAGCGCTGGTCTTGAGTGTTTAAATTTTTATAAATCATTTGACGAAGCCTCCGTTCTCTATCATAGACAGCTTGTCATGAAGGCTAAAGACATTCTTTATATTATTGATGGTTCCTCTTATATTTTTCGCGCCTATTATGCTACTCCCCCCTTAAGTAACTCAGAAGGCCTACCTACCAATGCCACTTATGGTTTTACCCAGATGCTCATGAAGCTTTTAGAAGAGGTTAAGCCGGAACACTTGGTGATGGTTTTTGACGCGGGTAAAGAGAGTTTTCGTCATAAGATTTATCCTAAATACAAAGCTAATCGTGGTGATCCGCCTGAGGATTTGATTCCTCAGTTTCAAACGATTCGTGAGGTAGTAGAAGCTCTTAATATTCCTGTGCTAGAAAAACCAGGTTTTGAAGCGGATGATATTATTGCCACCTTGATTGCTAAGCCTGAGCAACTTCCGGCTCAGGTTGATGCTATCATCGTTAGTTCGGATAAGGATCTATTGCAGTTAGTAGATGGCCGAGTCAAAATGTGGGATACCATGAAGGGTAAGCACTTTGGTGCCAAGGAGGCCGAAGAAAAATTTGGCGTGCCGCCGGAAAAAATTGTGGAGGTGCAGGCTCTTATGGGCGACTCGGTGGATAATATTCCCGGGGTGCCGGGCATTGGTCCTAAGACAGCGGCCTCTTTAATTCAAACTTATGGTTCTTTAGAAAAACTCTATGCTCACTTGGGTGAGATTAAGGGAAAACAAAAAGAAAAATTAGAGCAAAACCGAGAGTTAGCTTTGATTAGTCATAAGCTAGTAGAACTTAAAAAGGATGTGCCTCTTAAGACTTCTTTTAAAGACTATGCCCTGCGGGAACCACAGCAAGAGAAATGCCAAAAACTCTTTGAACGATTGGAGTTCCATCGTTTTCTTAATAAAAAATCCAAGTCTCAAAAAACATTAAAAACCCAAGATTATGAGTTGGTTCAAGAAGAATCCTCTTTAAAAAAATTAATCAGTGCTCTTAAAGCAGCCGGTGAGTTTGCTGTGGATACAGAAAGCACTTCTTTAAATCTATTCAAGGCCCATTTGGTGGGTTTGTCTTTTAGTTTAGATCAAGGGCAGGCTTGCTATATCCCTGTGGGTCATGAAACTAAGGACAAACAGCTTGCTAAAGATTTAGTCCTTAAGGAGTTAAAGCCGGTTTTACAAGATCCCAAGCTCAAAAAATATTTTCAAAACTACAAATACGACCAAGGGCTTTTGGCTAAAGAAGGTATAGAAGTAGAAGGGCTTGCTATGGATACCTTGGTGGCTGCTTACCTTTTGGATAGCAGCGGCCGTTATAAGCTAGACATGCTTAGTTTAAAGTACTTGCAGCATCAGATGATTAGTTTTGAAGAAGTAGTTGATCATAAAAAAGAAGAAGCAGCCTTTGCTAAGGTAAGTTTGAAGCGGGCTACAACCTACGCAGCAGAAGATGCGGAGGTGACTTTTCGTTTGGCTAAGATTTTTGAAAAAGACTTGGCTAAAGAGGGATTAAAAAAACTCTATGAAAACCTTGAGCAACCTCTGATTCCTGTTTTGGCTAAGATGGAAAGAGTGGGAGTCTTGTTAGATCAAGATTTTTTAAAAGACTTGCAAGAGCAGTTTGCACAAGGTTTGGAAGAATGCCAAATCAAGGCCCATGAGTTGGCTGGCCAAGACTTTAATCTTAACTCTCCTAAGCAGTTGCAGGAGATTTTATTTGATAAATTAGGCCTCAAGCCTACCAAAAAAACCAAGACAGGTTATTCTACCGATGTAGAAGTTCTTCAGGCCTTAGCTCATGTTCATCCTTTGCCTGAGACTCTGCTTAGGCATCGCACTTTATCTAAATTAAAAAGCACCTATGTGGATGCGCTTTTGACTTTGGTTGAGCCCAGTACTGGTCGTATCCATACTAGCTTTAATCAGACTGTAGCCGAGACAGGGAGACTCTCTAGTAGCGATCCTAATTTGCAAAATATTCCTATTAAAACTCCAGAAGGCGCTCAGATCAGGCGAGCTTTTATTGCAGAAAAAGGTTTTATCTTACTTAGCGCAGACTATTCCCAGATTGAACTCAGAGTTTTAGCGGAACTTTCCGGAGACAAAGCGCTTAGAAAGGCTTTTGAAGAAAATTTAGATATTCATAGCCTGACTGCGGCTAATATTTTTAACGTACCGGAAGCTAAAGTAGACGCCCAGATGCGTTCTGTAGGTAAGACAATTAATTTTGCGGTGATTTATGGAAAGACTGTTTTTGGTCTTAGTCAGCAATTAGGTATCCCACAAAAAGAGGCCAAGGCTTA